>JAIXVL010000102.1 GCA_027483045.1 Lysobacteraceae bacterium | reverse complement strand
GTTGCGGCATGCCGTTCATGAGCCAGCGCTGGCTCGGCGGCACCCTGACCAACTTCCGCACCCTGAAGGGCTCGATCTCGCGCCTGAAGGAACTGGAAGCCATGGAAACCGACGGCAGCTTCGAGCGTTTCGTGAAGCACGAAGTGCTGCAGATGCGCCGCGAGCGCGACAAGCTTGAGCTGTCGCTGGGCGGCATCAAGGGCATGAACCGCCTCCCCGACGCTTTGTTCGTGATCGATATCGGCCACGAAGAAATCGCCGTGCAGGAAGCTAAGAAGCTCGGCATCCCGGTCGTCGCCGTCGTCGACTCGAACTACGACCCGAACCTCGTCGACTACGCCATCCCGGGCAACGACGACGCCATCCGCGCGGTGCAGCTGTACACCCGCGCCGTGGCCGACGCCGTGCTGGAAGGCAAGGCCGCTGCGCCGATCCAAGGCAATGCCGGCGACGACGAGTTCGTTGAGCTCGACGCAGAAGGCAACCCGGTCGCCAAGGAAGCTGACAACCGCCGTCCGCGCAACGACAAGCCGCGCAACGACCGTCGTCCGCCCGCCAAGAAGGGCGCTCCGCGTCGTGGCGACGGCACGGGCCGCGCTCGCGCCGAGACCGACGGCGAGTAATTGCCGGGAATGCAGGCCGTCTCTTTGCGGTAACGGCCTGCGTTCATCCTGATTTTCTGCGCGGCGGGACTCCCCGCCGCGTTCGTATTCGTCACTTCAAGAGGTTCCCATGGAAATCACTGCTTCCCTGGTTAAAGATCTGCGCGAGCGCTCCGGCGCCGGCATGATGGAATGCAAAAAGGCACTCACTGAGAACGGCGGCAACATCGATGCCGCGATGGAGTTCCTGCGCAAGAGCGGTTTGGCCAAGGCCGACAAGAAGGCCGGCCGCGTGGCCGCCGAAGGCCGCATCGCCATGGCTGCCAATGGCAGCAAGGCCGTGCTGGTCGAGATCAACTCCGAAACCGATTTCGTGGCCAAGGACGACAACTTCGTCAGCTTCACCGCTGCCGTCGCCAATGCCGCGCTGGCTTCTGGCGTGAACGACGTTGAAGCCCTCAAGGCCGTGGCCTTGGCCGGCGGCACCGTTGAGGAAACCCGCGCCGCGCTGATCGCCAAGATCGGTGAGAACGTGCAGGTGCGCCGCATGGCGAGCGTCGACAACGGCCTGAACGTGGGTGCCTACATCCACGGCGGCAAGATCGGCGTGCTGGTTGAGCTGAAGGGTGGCGATGAAGAGTTGGCCCGTGGTGTTGCCATGCACGTGGCCGCCATGAACCCGCCCTACATGACCGCCGCACACGTGCCGGCCGAATTCCTGGCGAAGGAAAAAGAGATTGAACTCGCCAAGATGACGGACAAGGACAAGAACAAGCCAGCCGACATCCTCGAGAAGATCATCAGCGGCAAGATCGCGAAGATCGTCAACGAGAACACCCTGACCGGCCAGCCGTACGTCATGGACACCAACACCACCGTGGAAGCCGCCCTCAAGGCCGGCAACGCGGAAATCATCTCGATGACCCGCCTCGCCGTCGGCGAAGGCATCGAGAAGGTGGTCGAAGACTACGCCGCCGAAGTGGCGAAGGCGATGGCGTCCTAATAGCACGGCGCAATCGACTGCTTTGGCAGGCCCAAGAATGAAAAAGCCGCGAAGCGATTCGCGGCTTTTTCTTTGGCCGGAAGCTGAAAACAATTCAGCGTGTTTGCGGCGCCCATGCGATCTCTTCGTAGGGCTGCACCACCACCCAGCCATCGCCCTCAAACTTCATCTGCACGCTCTCACCGGAGCCGCGACCCCAGACCGCTCCCATTTGAATATCGGTGGCGAAATCTGGCTGCAAATTACCTGACCAAGCCACGGTGGCATTCGGATCGGTATAGAGACGAGCGCCAGGCTTCACTCGCAGAGTCATGGGCTCGTAATGCGATCCGATAGCGACCAGCCCGCTGCCCGACAAGCGAATGTTGAACAAGCCGCCAGCAAGCATGCCGGCAACGCGGCGCATCATTGTGATTTCGCTATGGATGCCTTCTTCGAAAGCCAAGACGTCATTGCCGTTCACGACAATTGATTCGTTGTCCAAACGGAGCAGCGTGATCTTCTTGCCGCGATCTGCCAGATAGACGCGCCCATTGCCTTCAATCTTCATCAGCTGCGTGCCTTCGCCGCTGACCATCTTCTTCAGCAGATTACCCAGCCCCTGCTCGAGCAAGCCCTCGCGCTTGAACTTCAAGCCTCCGCGATACGCCACCATCGAGCCCGCCTTGGCCCAAATGCGGCCAGTGACTTTGGCTTCCAGCATGTGTGCACTTTCCAGCTCGAACACTTCGTCGCTGGTGTCACGCTCTGCTGTGGATGACAGGAACTCCGAAACGCTCTTGACCGGCATAGGGGCCTCTCTCATTGGGGGGATGCGCAAACAGTGTGCCGCAAGGGGCGGTGCGGGCGGGAACGGGCAGCTGTGAAGCGCAGATGACGGCCATACCCACAACCCGCTAGACTTCGATCGTTTTGTCTATCGGAGATTGCCCATGAGCGTGCCTGCACTGAAGTACAAGCGCGTAGTCCTCAAGCTCTCCGGCGAAGCCCTGATGGGCCGCGGCGAGTACGGCATCGACCCGGAAGTCCTGACCTGGCTGGCCAAGGAGGTCATCGAGGCGCAGAAGGCCGGGGCGCAGATCGGCTTGGTCATCGGCGGCGGGAACATCTTCCGCGGCGCGGGTCTGCAATCAAAGGGCATGGACCGCGTCACCGGCGACCATATGGGCATGCTGGCCACGGTCATGAATGCGCTGGCCATGCAGGACGCCCTGGAGCGCCTCGGCACCTACGCGCGGACCATGAGCGCCTTGAAGATCAACGAGGTCTGCGAGGACTACATCCGCCGCCGCGCCATCCGCCACCTCGAAAAAGGGCGCATCGCCATTTTCGCGGCCGGCACTGGCAACCCCTACTTCACTACGGATTCCGCAGCCGCCCTGCGCGCCAGCGAGGTGGGTGCCGAACTGCTTCTGAAGGCCACCAAGGTGGACGGCATCTACGAAGCCGACCCCAAGAAAGTGCCCGAAGCGAAGCGCTATGAGGTACTCACCTACGATGAAGTGCTCTCGCGCAACTTGCAGGTCATGGACACCGCCGCCTTTGCGTTGTGCCGTGACCAAAACGTTCCGATCCGCATCTACGACATGATGCAGCCCGGCGCCCTCATGCGCATTTTGCGTGGCGAGCCGCTCGGCACCTTGGTGCACGCGGGCTGAAGACCCCTCGCGGGGCTATAATCGCGCGCCAGACTTCACCCAGGACCTACGCGTCATGCTGAACGACATCAAGAAAGACGCTCAGACCCGCATGCAGAAATGTGTCGAGGTGCTGAAGACCGACCTCACCAAGCTGCGTACCGGCCGCGCCACCACGGCGATCGTTGACCACCTTCAGGTCAACTATTACGGCTCCAATGTGCCGCTCTCTCAGGTGGCCAGCGTGGCCGTTTCGGATGCTCGCTCGCTCACCATCACGCCCTGGGAAAAGCCCATGGTTGCTGCCGTTGAGAAAGCGATTCTGGCTTCCGATCTGGGCCTGACGCCCAACACCGCGGGCACGGTCATTCGCATCAATCTGCCGCCGCTCACCGAGGAACGCCGCAAGGATCTCTCGAAGCACGTGGCGCATGAGGGCGAAAACACCAAGGTGGCCATCCGCAACGTGCGCCGTGATGCCATCACGCACGTCAAAGAGCTGCTCAAGGAGAAGAAGATCTCCGAAGACGAGCATCGCAAGGGCGAAGAAGACATCCAGAAGCTCACCGACCAGTGGGTGAAAGGCGTCGACGAAGTCGTCAAGGCGAAGGAACAAGAGCTGCTGGCCGTCTGACCGCCAGCCGCATGTCCTTGTCTTCCGCAGTTCCCCACCACCTTGCCGTCATCATGGACGGCAATGGCCGCTGGGCGAAGCAGCGCCAACGGCCGCGCACCTTGGGCCATCGTGCCGGTGCGCGGGCTGTGCGCACCGTCGTTGAATACTGTTTGAAGCGCGGCATCGGCGCACTCACTCTGTTCGCGTTCTCCAGCGAAAACTGGAATCGGCCTGAAGACGAAGTGGGCGCGCTGATGCGGCTTTTCCTGCGTGTCTTGGAATCGGAAGTCGATGAGCTGACCCGTCAGAAAGTGCGCTTGCGCTTTATCGGTGATCGCTCGCGCTTTCCCGAAGCGATTCGCCTGCGCATGGCGGCCGCTGAACGCATCGTGTTGCCCGATGCCAAGCTCACGCTGACGCTGGCTGCGGGCTACGGCGGCCGTGCCGATATTGCGCGTGCGGCACAGAAGCTGGCTGAGCGCGTGCGTGAAGGCAGCCTCGCCCCTGAGCAGATCAACGAAGCCACCTTGGCCGAGGCCATGGACTTGGCTGATCTGCCCCCGCCCGACCTGTTTATTCGCACCGGCGGCGAGCACCGCATCAGCAACTTTCTTTTGTGGCAATTGGCCTACACCGAACTTTGGTTCACCGATGTGCTGTGGCCCGACCTTGACGATGCGCTGCTCGACAACGCACTGGCCGATTTCGCGGGCCGTGAACGGCGATTCGGCCTGATCTCGGAGCAACTCCCCGCTTTGGCCTTGGAGGCCCGATGAGCCGAACTCGCATCATCACCGGGCTGGTCTTGGCCCCCGCCGCAATCGCCGGCGTGCTGTGGCTATCGACCCCTTGGCTTGCACTTGGCGCGGCTGTGCTGGTGCTTGCTGGCCTCTGGGAGTGGACACGCCTTACCGGCCTGAGTGACTGGTTGCCACGCTTGAGTTATGTGAGTGCCAATGGTGCTCTCATGGCGGCCATCGCATGGGCAGCGGGACCGGCCTTGTTCGCCTTCAAGGCGGCGGCACTCCTCGGCACCTTGTGGTGGATGATGGCGCTGGTGTGGCTGTGGCGCTTCGATTTCGCGAAGGCCGACCGCAGCCGCTACCGCATTCTCAAGTTGGTGGCAGGTAGCTTCGCAGCAGTGCCCGCTTGGGCAGCATTGGTCTGGCTGCACCAGTTGCCCGAATTCGGCCCGCGCTGGGCTTTGTTCGCGGTGATGCTGGTCTGGGCCGCCGATACCGGCGCGTACTTCGTGGGCGTGCGCATGGGACGCCACAAGCTTGCGCCGCGCATCAGCCCCAACAAGAGCTGGGAAGGCTTTTGGGGCGGCCTTGCGGGCGCCGGGCTGATCGCTCTGTTTGGCTTCAAGCTGCTGGGCCTGACCTGGGGTGACTTGCCGGCTTTGGTGCTGCTCACCGTCGTGGCAGCTGTCATGTCGGTTGCGGGCGATCTGTTCGAAAGCCTGCTGAAGCGCCATTCGGGGCACAAAGACTCTGGGCGTTTGCTGCCCGGTCACGGCGGCATGCTGGATCGACTCGATAGCATCCTCGCGGCGCTCCCCGTTTTTGTTGTCGGAAAGTTGTGGCTGGGCCTCTGAAACGGATTGCGCTATTCGGAGCGACCGGCTCGATTGGCGCCTCGGCGCTGGATGTCATTGCCCGTCATCCTGACCGTTATGTGGTCGACGCCCTCACCGCGCATGGGCGCGTCGATGATCTTGTAGCGCTGTGCGCGCGCTTCCGCCCGCGCGTCGCCGCAATCTCAGACCCCGCGCACTATGCCGCTCTTCGCGATGCCCTTGCCGCTCATGGGTTGCCCACTCAGGCCCTGTGCGGGCCCGAGGCCTTGGTGGAGATCGCAGGCGACGCGCGCAACGACACGGTCATCGCGGCCATCGTCGGTGCTGCGGGCGTGCCGTCCACCTTCGCCGCAGCGCGCGCGGGCAAGCGCCTGTTGCTGGCAAACAAGGAATCGGTGGTCGTTGCCGGTGAGTTGCTCATGGCCGAAGTGGCCGCGTCGGGCAGCGCACTCGTGCCCATCGATAGTGAACACAACGCCATTTTCCAGTGCTTGCCATTTGATGGCAGCAAGGCCGGCGTGCGCCGCATCGTGCTCACCGCTTCTGGCGGCCCGTTCCG
>JAIXVL010000312.1 GCA_027483045.1 Lysobacteraceae bacterium | reverse complement strand
GTGCTGCAACGCATATGAACGTTGTCTGGTGAATTCAGTTCGCCGCGTGATCCATCGCTTCCGACAAACGCTCAACGCCAAGCACTTCCAACTCACCCACGCGACCCGATTTCGGCGCATTTGCCTTGGGCACGATGGCGCGCCGAAATCCATGCGTCGCAGCTTCCTTCAAGCGTTCCTCGCCGTTAGGGATGGGGCGCAGCTCGCCCGAGAGACCCACTTCGCCGAAGGCGACAGTCTTCTCGGCCAAGGGCCGATCTCGCAGCGAGCTCAGAACCGCAAGCAGCACGGGCAAGTCCGCCGCCGTTTCTTGGACACGGATACCACCGACCACGTTCACGAACACGTCCTGGTCGAACACACCGACGCCGCCATGGCGATGCAAGACCGCCAATAGCATGGCAAGCCGATTCTGCTCGAGGCCAAGGGCGACCCGGCGCGGATTGGCCAAGGGCGATTGATCAACCAAGGCTTGCACTTCGACCATGAGCGGCCGCGTGCCTTCGCGCGTGACCATGACTGCACTGCCGGGCTGCGGCACGCGCGAGCCAGAAAGGAAAATTGCTGACGGGTTGGCGACCTCGCGAAGGCCCTTATCGCCCATGGCGAACACACCCAACTCATTGACAGCGCCGAAGCGATTCTTGAAGGCACGAAGCAGTCGAAACCGACTCCCGGCCTCGCCTTCGAAGTAAAGAACCGCATCAACCATGT
The DNA here is from genome assembly GCA_027483045.1 of Lysobacteraceae bacterium. GTDB lineage: Bacteria > Pseudomonadota > Gammaproteobacteria > Xanthomonadales > Xanthomonadaceae > Silanimonas. Next base: position 2,235 of record JAIXVL010000312.1, on the reverse strand, counting down.
GCTCGAGCACGCGCGGGCCGGCGATGCCGCCCTCTTTGGTGACATGACCCACGAGAAAGACGGCGGTGCCGGTCTCTTTTGCGAAACGCACCAGCTTTGCAGCGCTTTCGCGCACTTGGCTGACCGAACCCGGCGCTGCGGTGAGCAACTCTGACCACAGGGTTTGGATGGAGTCCGCCACCACTAAACGCGGCTTGGCGGCAGCGGCCTGCGTGAGGATGCGCTCCACGCAGGTTTCCGCCAGCGCGCTCACACCATCCACGCCAAGACCCAGTCGCTGCGCGCGCCCAGCCACCTGCGAAAGACTTTCTTCGCCGGTCACATACAGGCCAGGAAATTGCGGCGCCATAGCCGTGATGGCCTGCAGCAGGAGAGTGGATTTTCCAATGCCCGGATCACCGCCGACCAGCACGACCGAACCCGACACCAAACCGCCGCCAAGCACCCGATCAAGCTCGCCGATACCCGTGGAGAGACGTGTCTCCGATTCCTGCTTCACTTGCCCCAGAGGCGTCACGCGCGCCTGCTCCGGCATGCCAGCCCAATTGCTGTGGCGGGATGCGCCTTTGCTCGACGACGCCGGCTCAATCACGATCTCGTTGAGCGTGTTCCAAGCGCTGCAGGCTTCGCATTGGCCTTGCCATTTCGGGTAGCTAGCACCGCAGTCTGTGCAGACATAGGCTGTTTTAGCTTTAGCCATCGAAATGATCATCCCCGGCAAAAGAAGGTCATGTTGACGGCGTGGAGTCTCGAATGTCGAGACGAGTTTTCCCGGATCGCGCCGATGACATTTCTCAGAAACGCAAAAGCCGCCAGCAAAGGCGGCTTTTGGATAATGGTGCCGGAGATAGGATTCGAACCTACGACCTACGCATTACGAATGCGCCGCTCTACCAACTGAGCTACACCGGCACGGAGCGCGGCAGTTTAGGGGCGAAGCCTGTCCGGGTCAATCGACTAGCGCAATGCGCAGCTCTTTGGGCAGGGCGAACACAACATCCTCGGGCTTGCCTTCCAGATCGGTGACGGAGGCCGCCCCCAGCTCGCGCAGGCGGGCAATCACGCCCTGAACCAACAGTTCAGGGGCCGATGCACCCGCGGTCACGCCAACGCAGGCCTTGCCGGCCACCCAAGTCGTATCGATATGTTCAGCGCCATCGATGAGGTAGGACTCGATGCCATGCTTTTCCGCCAGTTCCCGTAGGCGGTTGGAATTGGAGCTGCTAGGGCTACCCACCACCAACACTAGATCGCACTTCTGCGCCAAACCACGCACCGCATCTTGGCGATTCTGCGTGGCGTAACAGATATCGTCGTGGCGCGGGCCTTCCATCTGCGGAAAACGCCGCTGCAAGGTAGCGATGATGTCGCGCGTGTCATCCACCGAAAGTGTGGTTTGCGTGGTGAACGCCACATTGGACGGCTGGGCAATCGCGATGGCTTCGGCCTGCTCGACGTCCTCGACCAAGTAAATCTGACCGGAACCAGCCTCGCGCCGCCATTGGCCCATCGTGCCTTCCACTTCAACGTGACCGGCATGGCCAATCAACACCACATCGCGACCCGCGCGGCAGTGCCGTGTAACTTCGATATGGACTTTCGTCACCAACGGACACGTTGCGTCGAACACCTTGAAGCCGCGCTCCGCTGCCTCATTCCGCACTGCCTGCGACACGCCATGCGCGCTGAAGATCAGCGTCGCGCCGGGCGGCACATCGGCGAGATCTTCAATGAACACCGCTCCGCGAGCACGCAGGTCTTCCACGACGTACTTGTTGTGCACCACTTCATGACGCACGTAGATGGGCGCACCCAATTGCTCCAGCGCGCGCTGAACGATCTCGATCGCGCGATCGACGCCGGCGCAGAACCCCCGCGGATTGGCCAACAGCACCTGAAAGCTCATCGACGCGCTCCCGGAAACAGGCTGAACACGATTAGCGCGACAGCGCCCACCGAAATGGCCGCATCCGCCACGTTGAACACCGGCCAATGGTAGTCCTGCCAATACCAATGCACGAAATCGACGACGTAACCAAAACGGATACGGTCAACCAAGTTTCCCAGCGCGCCACCAATGATGAGCGCGAACGGCAAAGCCTCACGCCAATAAGCGCGCGGCATTTTTGAAAGCCAGAACGCGAGCAAACCACTGATACCCACCGCTAGAGCGGAAAAGAACCAACGCTGCCAGCCCGATGCATCGGCAAGAAAGCTGAAGGCCGCACCGTAGTT
>JAIXVL010000271.1 GCA_027483045.1 Lysobacteraceae bacterium | reverse complement strand
GGGCGACTCGATGATCGACGACGGCATCTTCGATGGCGACCTGATCGCCGTGCGCCGCACGCCGGTGGCTGAAAACAACCAGATCGTGGTGGCGCGCATCGACGGCGAGATCACGGTCAAGCGCTTCAAGCAGGGCAAGGGCCGCGTACTGCTCATGCCCCGCAACCCCAACTACGCCCCAATCGAAGTGCCGGAGCAATCCGACTTCGCGATTGAAGGCCTGTACTGCGGCCTTGTACGCCGCGGCTGATTGACCTCGTTTTCTGCCGGAGACTCGCCATGCGTTCCTCAATTGATCATCGCGCCAACGACCTTGCCACCCTGCTGTTCGCAGTCACCTTGTGCGCCGTGTTTGGCGGCCTGTTTGCCTGGGTGCTGACCGTGCCCTTCTGGCTGGGCTTTGCCATGGTGGGCGCGGCCCTGCTGGTGCTCGGTACACAGCGTGAGGGCGCGCAAGCCACTAGCGCACGCCGCCGCTTCAACACGCGCGCTACGCGCTGATTGCTGACTCGGCATTCCGCATGAGCGCTCTCGCCTCTGTCGACACCTTGCTGGCCGATCGCCGCCTTTGGCGCGGTGGCCGCGAGGCTGTGGGGCGCGCCGGGGAGCCCACCGGCTTCGCCACGCTGGATGCCGCATTGCCGGGGCGCGGATGGCCGCCAGGCGCGCTCTCTGAGTTGCTCCTGCGCGCCGATGGTTTAGGCGAACTGGGCCTGCTCTTGCCCACCTTGGCGCGCTTCACTCGCGCGGGGCGACAAGTGGCCCTGATCGCACCGCCCTATCTGCCTTATGCGCCGGCTTTGGCCGCTGCCGACATCGATTTGTCGAAGCTGCTTCTAGTGCACGCCGAAGGTCGCGAAGCGCTTTGGGCCGCAGAGCAAGCCCTGCGCTCCGGCGCGTGTGCGGCCGTGTTGTGCTGGCCGAAAGCTGCCGATGACCGCGCGCTGCGTCGGCTGTCGGTGGCGGCCGAACAAGGCGAGGCACTGGGCTTCGCGTTTCGACCGCGCCGTGTGTTGGAGCAGCCCTCACCGGCAGCACTGCGCATTGAGCTGCTGGAACGCGATGCGCTTCGTATTCACAAGTGCCGCGGCGGCGTGGCACCCGCCCGTGTTCTGCGCCCGCAATGACCGGGCAGCAACGCACTTTCCATGTCTCTTTTTTCGGGCCCAGCAGTGGCGTCACCCCCAACCTCGTCCTGGTGGTGCGCCCTGCTGTTGCCCGAGCTCTCTCTCGATGCCGAAAAGCGCCATCGGCAAGCCACGCCATCTTCGGCACCGGCTGATGACGCCCTGCCTTGGGCGCTTAGTGGCGGACCACAGCAGCGCCTGATTCACGCCGCTAGCGCTGGTGCACGCGCACTGGGCGTGCAAGCGGGCCAAGCGGTGGCTACTGCGCAAATGCTGTGCCCTGCGCTGCATCTGCGGCCGCATCAACCGGCCCGCGATGCCGCCCTGCGCGAGTGGCTGGCGAGCTATGCCTACGGCTTCAGCGGCGATGTCAGCCTGCGTGAGCCCGATGCCGTGCTGTTCGAAGCAGGGCGTTCGCTTGGCTTGTTCGGGCCATGGCCACGTTGGCAATCGCGGCTGCGCGCCGAGCTGGCCGAATGCGGACTGCAGGTGCAGATGGCTTGCGCACCCACGCCCAAAGCCGCGCATGTGTTGGCCGCTGCTCACGATGGCTTGGCACTCACCACACTGGAGCAATCGCAGCGTTTTCTCGCCCGGTTGCCGCTGAGTTTGGCGCGCCTGCCCGAAGCCAGTCTGGCCCTGTTGCAGCGCAGTGGGCTCAAGCGCGTGGGCGAAGTTCTGGCCTTGCCGCGCAAGGCACTCGCACAGCGTGCAGGCCCTGCTCTGCTTGCGCATCTCGATGCATTGATCGGCAACAGCCCCGATCCTTTGTCGCTTTATGTTCCGCCCACGCGCTATGCCACGCGCATCGATTTCGATCATGAAATCGCCACGCATAGCGCCTTGGTCTTCCCTCTGCGCCGATTGGTGCAGGAGTTCGCCCTGTTCCTTGCGCAGCGCGAAGGCGGCGTGTCGCGCTTTGATCTGGTGATTGGCCATGATGGTGGCGCACGCACACGGCTTGGCGTGGGTATGGCGCGACCAGAGCGCGATGCGGTGCGTCTGTTCGAGCTGGCGCGTTTGAAGCTGGAGCATGCCGCGCTTCCTGCTGCCGCACTCAGCCTTGGGCTTGAAGCCGACGATCTACCAACGTTCACCCCCGAACGCCGCGATCTATTCGATACCCGCGCTGCAGGCCAAGGCGATATGGCACTTCTCGAAGGCCGCTTGCGCGCACGCCTAGGCGACGGCGCCGTGCAGCGTTTAGCCGTAGTCGATAGCCATAAACCCGAAGCCGCATGGTGCTTCGCAAAAACTCCACGCACGCGACTACCACTCTTGGCGCAAGGCCCCAGGCCGCTGTGGTTGGTCGAGCCGCCGATCGTGCTGCGCGATTCCGCACCCGAGATTTTGGCCGGGCCAGAGCGCATCGAAACGCATTGGTGGGACGACGAACCCGTGCGTCGCGATTACTACCGCCTGCGTACCCAACTGGGGCAAGACGCGTGGGCATTCCGGCCTGCGGGTGGCGAGGGCGGTCCGTGGTGGCTGCATGGCTGGTTTGCGTAAACACGCGCCCGCCTACGCCGAACTGCATTGCCTCTCGGCGTTCTCGTTCCAGCGCGGCGCCTCCACTGCAGGTGAACTCTTTGAGCGTGCCAAGGCGCTCGGTTATCACGCGCTCGCCATCACCGACGAATGCAGTTTCGCCGGCATCGTGCGCGCTTGGGAGGCAAGGAAAGCCACGAGCCTGCCGCTGATCTGCGGCACCGAGATCCAACTCAGCGATGGCCCGAAACTGGTGCTACTGGCCGAAACCCTGCACGGCTATCAACGACTTTCTGCGTTGATCACCGTGGGGCGCCGACGCGCAGAAAAGGGCCACTATCAACTCACACGAAGCGATCTCGATTCCGCATTCGCGCAAGACGCTGACGGTGTACTGGCACTTTGGGTGCCCACCGAAACTGAGCATCACGACTCCAACACTACGCCCTGGCTGAAGACGCGCTTCCCCGAGCGCGTATGGCTGGCCGTGCATTTGCATCGCGGCCCGAACGACCACGAGCGCTTGGCAAGCTTGCAAGCACTTGCGCACCGTTGTGGCATGCCCGCCGTGGCTTGCGGCGATGTGCATATGCATCAACGACGGCGACGTGGCGTGCAGGATGTACTCACCGCCCTGCGCTTGAAGTGCACCGTGCGCGAGGCGGGCCGACGCCTGTTCGCGAATGGTGAGCGCCACCTGCGCACGCGCGAAGCTTTGGCCGCCATCTATCCGCGCGAGCTCTTGGAAGAAAGCCTGCGCATTGCCGAGCGTTGCCAGTTCGACTTGAGCCAATTGCGCTACGACTACCCGCACGAGTTGGTGCCTGAAGGCGAAAGCGCCAGCTCTTGGCTCGCCACGCTCACAGCGCAAGGCGCAGCACTTCGTTGGCCTGAGGGCGTTCCTGAAAAGGTGCAAACGCAGATCAACACCGAACTCGCGCTGATCGCTGAACTACGCTACGAAGCATTCTTCCTGACCGTGCACGACATCGTGGCCTTTGCACGTTCACGCGGAATCTTGTGCCAAGGCCGCGGCTCGGCAGCTAATTCGGCAGTGTGTTTTGCTTTGGGCATTACGGCCGTTGATCCGGTGCGCGGCAATCTGCTGTTTGGCCGTTTTCTTTCGAAGGAACGCAACGAGCCGCCCGATATCGATGTGGACTTCGAACACGAACGTCGCGAAGAAGTCATCCAGTACATCTACGCGAAGTACGGTCGTGAGCGCGCCGCGCTAGCCGCCACCGTGATCACGTATGGACCGAAAAGCGCCGTGCGCGATGTGGGTCGTGTACTGGGCTTACCCGAAGACCAACTCGACCAACTCTCACGCGCTGTGGGTCATGCCGAAGACACCGAGGTGTGGCGCGAACGTTGCCGCGAGCGCGGCTTAGATCCCGATGGCGCACTCTTGGCGAAAGTGTTGGCGCTCTCGGCGGAACTGCTTGATCACCCAAGGCATCTTTCGCAGCACGTGGGCGGCTTTGTCATTGCCGAGCAGCCGCTATCGCAACTGGTGCCGGTCGAAAACGCCGCTATGCCAGAGCGCAGCATCATTCAATGGGACAAAGACGATCTGGAGTCGCTGGGCCTTCTGAAAGTCGATGTGCTGGCCTTGGGCATGCTCAGCGCAATTCGGCGCTGTCTTGATTTACTGCGCGACAGCGGACGCCGCTCACTCGAGTTGGCCACCATCCCCGCCGAAGATGCAGCCACGTACGCCATGATCCAGCGCGCCGACACCCTCGGCGTGTTCCAGATTGAATCGCGGGCACAGATGAGCATGCTGCCGCGCCTGAAGCCGCGCACGTTCTACGACTTGGTGATTGAAGTGGCCATCGTTAGGCCCGGCCCTATCCAAGGAAACATGGTGCACCCCTACCTACGCAGGCGACAGGGCTTGGAGCCGGTGACCTACCCTTCCGAAGCCTTGCGCGCTGTGTTTGAGCGAACCCTGGGTGTGCCGCTGTTTCAAGAGCAAGTCATGCAACTCGCCATCGTCGCTGCGGGCTACAGCGCCGGCGAAGCCGATGAGTTGCGCCGATCCATGGCGGCATGGAAACGCCGTGGCGGTTTGGAACATCACCGCCAACGCATTCTGGAAGGCATGGCCGAACGCGGCTATCCGCAAGCTTTTGCCGAGCAAGTGTTCGAGCAGATCAAAGGTTTTGGCAGCTATGGCTTCCCGGAATCGCATGCCGCCAGCTTTGCCTTGCTCACCTATGCCAGTTGCTGGCTGAAGTGCCACGAGCCCGCGGCGTTTGCCTGCGCCCTGTTGAATGCGCAGCCACTGGGCTTCTACACCACTGCGCAAATCGTTCAAGACGCGCGTCGCCACGGCATTACGGTGCGGCCAGTCGATGTACGCAGCAGCGGTGTGGAATCGTCGTTGGAGCCCATCGACGCACATCGTGGCGCAGAAGCACCGCAGCCCGCTCTGCGCTTAGGCTTATGCGAAGTGGGTCGTCTGCCACGCGAGGCCGCTGAGCGCATCGTGGCCGCACGTGCGCAGTGCGAATTTCGTGATGTGGCGGATCTGTGCGAGCGCGCTGCTCTGGACGAACGCGAACGCACCGCACTGGCCGAAGCCGATGCTCTGAAGGGGCTGGCCGGGCATCGCCATCGCGCACGCTGGGCTATGGCGGCCATCGAAGCACCACTGCCTTTGTTTGCCACCTTGCCCACACCGAAAGAAGAACGCATCACGCTGCGTCCGCCCACCGCCAGCGAAACCGCCCTGGCCGATTACGCCAGCACGGGGCTCACGCTCAACACGCATCCTGTGGCCTTGCTGCGTCGTCCACTGCGCTTACGGGGTTATCTGGACAGCCGCACATTGAACGGATTGCAGGCCTCACGGCGCACACGAACCGCCGGGCTCATCACCCTGCGCCAACGACCATCCACTGCCAACGGCACCTGCTTCGTGACCTTGGAAGACGAGCACGGGCTGACCAACATCATCGTGTGGCCGCAGTTGTTTGAAACCTATCGCCGCGTGCTGATCGAAACACGGTTGCTGGGCGTGCACGGCCGCTGGGAACGTGCCGATGGCGTGTGTCACCTGATTGCCGAACAGTTGGAAAGTTTGGACGCACTGCTGGCCACGCTGGAAGGCGATATGCCCTTGGATGTGGAAACGCGCAGCTACCGCTAAGCCTGCAAGGCCACCCAACGCGCGATGTGCGCGTGCATCTCGCGCAAGCCATCGGTCAGCGCCGCCGGGCCGGGCTGCAAGATGATGGGCGACTTGATCTCGAACAACTGCCCATCGCGCACGGCAGGCATGTGCTGCCAACCCGCACGTGCCGCCACGGTACCGGGCTGAAACTTCTTCCCGCACCAAGAACCAAAAACGATTTGCGGCGCGCGCCGGATGATCTCGTCATCGTTCGCCAGAATGCGCTGTTTCGCCAACGACTCCGCAGCCAACTCCGGAAAGACATCGTCGCCACCGGCAATGCGTACCAGCTCGGCCACCCATTGAATCCCGCTGATGCGCGGCTCGTCCCACTCTTCGAAATAAACCCTTGGCCGCACACGAAACTCTGCGGCTTTTGCAGCAATCGCATCGATGCCGCGCTGCAGTTCACCTGCATAGGCCTCGG
>JAIXVL010000017.1 GCA_027483045.1 Lysobacteraceae bacterium | reverse complement strand
GGACCGGTCCTTTCCGTTCATGGACACCTCCTCAGCAAGTTCTTAGCAACCCTTTGCAAACAGAGACGGAAGGCTACGCCGTGAATATCTTCATGTGGCGTGGCGAATCACCCAAAGCTCCATACGAAGCCCGGCGAACTCATCAGCAACGTGAATGGCGACACCTGCCTGCATCTCACTCCAATACGAACTCCGACTGTCCAACTCGAAGTACAAGGACTTTGCGCTGGGAAATCGCACTTCGGGAGGAGCCGAGGAAAGCTGACGCATTCCAACGCCAGAAACCAGATTCTTCACAAACTCCTTGATGCGCCCTGGCGGGGCAACCTTGGCAATAGAAGCAAAGCGGCCCCGGAGATCGTCAGGGTGAAGATCAGTCGTTACGCTGAGAATGAATCTGTTGCGAGAGTCAGCGACTCCCGCATCCTCAAATCGCCCGACGTAAAGCCCATAGTTGACATACTCAATCGGAACCTTGACCGTCGAGTCAGCAAGAACTTGCCCGAGCGATCTGTAGAGCGACGTCACAACCGGAGAAAAAGCTGCGCAAAGATCGTCGTGTCGATAGCCATCGAAACTGATTGCCCCCTCGGTAACTGATCCAAACGTCGACAACTCTCCAGCCATAGAGACCAAAAGGAGATACAGCTCGTAAGGGTGGATGAACGCGCCCTTGGTCAACTCATCGAGCAGAGGAGCGTATCGATTCAGTGCCATCAAGGTGGTCGCCTCGAGAAAATGCTCGGCCGACGCGAGACGCCCTGTTGCAACAGAGCGACCGGCCATTGATCGAGATCGAATCACGACGCGCGAGTGGATATCCTTCAGAAGTCCTCTGAAGTAGGCATGCGACTCCGACACAGTCACCGTCGGCACGAAAGACTCGGAGAGCCGCACCGAGCCATCTCGATCCACACCCTCAATCACGGCCAAGGGAATGACGCTGTAACCGCCGATGGCAGCCTCACCTACCAGGAGCCGCACCTTCGCTCGCCCTACTTCTACCTCTGCGGGCTCAGCACTCGCATCAGTCGCGTCAACGATCGAAAGCCTCTCAATCTCGAACCTGCCTGCTGCCCCTGACGAGTTTTGGCGAACGAACTCCGCCTGACCACCGACTCCAAGGGGAACCCCGACATAGACCTTCGCGCCAATCTGAGCACCATTGACCAAGACCGGATCAGGCAGGGGGTCACCCAAACTATTTGAGAAAACAGTGCCATCTGGAAACCGCCCAGAGAGTTCGGCCAACGCTATTCGATTCTGGCGCAATCCACTTCTTTCGATCTCGAGACTGGCGCAACCCCAGGAAAACCGAGAAACCGTTCCCATGCAGAGATCCAGCTCTGCTCGGAGAGAACGTTCCATTTGCTGAAAATGCTGAGGCTGAAGAAAGATCCCCTGACCCCACACCACGCGAGATAGCTTAGACATTGGCTTAACCCAACTACTGATTCGTAACAGTGTCCTGATGAAGGAACGGAAGACTCTTCGTCTCGCCGGAGCAACTCATGGCTTGAGGCTCAACGATCAGAGCGACCAAGGCTCTCACCCCGTCTGACAGCCCTGTTTGTATGGCGCTTCGCGACACCGGGGGAACCCCAATCCAATAAGTCTTCGCAAATGATCCTTTGGCAACCGGCAAAGCGCGCATCCGAGCAGAATAAGCCATCCGCCAAGTACCTCTAGGATACCGAAAGATCTGTAAAGGGCTTGCACTAGCGATGCGAAACCCGAAATGAAGACTTCCTCCTTACGGCAGAACAGACTTGCATGAGAAAAAGCAAAGAATCGGCAGGGAAACAGTAGAGGCAAGTCAACTCGACCGCCCCGCCTTTGACTCAGCAACCCCGGTCAAACCCTTTAGCGCTATCTCGTAATCGGCACCGAAGCGCTCAAGATAGACAGTCAGAAATGCACGATGCCGATCCCGAAAATGCTCCTCGTACATATCCCTAAAGCGCCTCCAGGCAGCTGCGTCGCCGGCGCCCGGCTTGAACTGATCGATGAAGGAACGGGGCGAGTTCGCGATCTCCGCTTCCAAGGTCGAGGGATCAAGAAACTCAAGTAACGATTCAAATGCGCTTCGAATGGAGTCAGCGACCGCGGCATCATGCGCCTGCAGTTCAAGAGAAGCGCTTTCAACCGCCTCGATGCCTCCGACAAATCCTGCTTTCGGGTCAACGAGTTCTGCCGGGAGCCCGCGAGAACCCAAGTGTCGCGAGAAGGGATTGTTGCCGATCGGAAGAACCGAATGAGACGCGAGGCGAAATGCCCTGCGGAAGTTCTCCCGCATCGCAAACTGAAGTGCCATGGCTCTCGAAAGTGCACCAAGTAGTTCGCCGATCTGAGAAGGCGAGACCTGCATCCCTTCAACATCTTCACGAGCTATTCCAGCGGCGACGAGGATGTCCCCAACCAATTCGTCCCTACTTGCCGGATCCTGCCTGCGCCCCAGGGCATCAGCACGGCGGGATTCCGAACTTGAGTGCAAAGGCTCCCGAGAATTTGAATCACGCGCACCTAGAGGTTTACGAGTAAAGGTGGCCGCCTCTGGCTCGCGATCACGCGAATTCTCCCGACGAGATGCACCACGCCCCGTGACACCCAGTATCTCCAGAAGATCTAGGTCATCAGGGATCGAGTGTTCAGCGACTTTCCCTGAGCCCACCCTCGGCAATCGAATGCTTGAAGGCTCATATCTTGGGAGAGCAGATTCGCCCGTTTGACTGACGATTGAAGTGTCGTTTTCAGGCAAATGATCGACAGGTCCATCCGAACGCGAGTAATCGTCTGCTGTCTTAGGAGATTCGACGCCCCGCCCCGCAGGCATACCCACGGGAGCCCCTGAGCTCTGCACAGAAGCAACCAACTCCACCCGCCCAATAAGTATGCGATCGTTTCCTTCAATCGGGGCTTCCGACCCAATCTCGACTAGCTCATGCTTTCCTACGATGCTCGTACCAAATCTACTTAGGTTCCTCAAGAAGAAGCGACCATCTCGGAAAAGCACGACAAGATGGCGCCTAGACACTGAAGGGTCGCCATCCACAACGAATCGGCACGAATCTGCGCGCCCGACATCGCCTCGCTCATCGGTCGCCCAATGATCGCTCTCTCCGTCAAAGAGACAAGATCGTTGAGCGCCAACATAAGAAAAGTCTGCGATGAGTAAATTTAGTCGCATTTATTCACGGCAACGAGAGATCAATCCTTACAACGATATCAGCAGTCTAGACCCACAGGACCTTCACAGCTTCTTTCGCACATCCTGCACCACAACTCGTTCGAAGAACGGGAATGGGCCAAGATTTGAATCACTTGATGACACGTCGTGAGTCCGTGCGAATGCACCTTACCCGATCGCTGAGCGTGGTGGAGCATGGGCTGGTGACCCCTCAAGTGGACGCGCGATCCGGGGATCATCTGTAGATTAGCTAGGGATGCGTGCGGCGACCTGTTCAAAGCACCCACTCGCGGAGATGACACACGACAGAGCCGAAGCACGCATCGCGGCCCTGCAATCGGCATTCTCCACGCACGAGGCCTAAGATCGCACTATGGCCGAAGGCCTGCGGACGCACCTTCGGAATCTGCCTGCCGAGATGACGCCGTGGGTGGCCTCCGCAGTACAGCAGCCAAACATGCTGCCGGAGCAAAGCCACCAATGACCTCGCCAATCCCGCTGCGATCGACCGCGACACCTGTGGAGCTGAATCCATGCTGCAGACCCTAAAGCGATGGTTCGGCCTTGAAGCTTCGCCCCAGCACGGCGCTCCGACGACGCCTTCACCTGAAGCAGCGCCCGCATCCATCGCGCCCACCGAGATCATCGAACCGATGGACGCCGAAACACTCGCGCGTGCGTTGGATCAGGTCTGGCGCGAGCAGGTCGAGGCCCGATGGAACGACGACTACGATCGCGAGGTGGGTGCCATGGCCACCAGCCACGCGGCGTCGCTGTTCCGGTCAAAGCTCGGCAGTTCGGGAGCCAGCTATTGGCGCGTCTCGCGCGGGTTGCTGACCGTGATGCGCTACCTCGACACACCCACCACGCAGTCCTACGAGTACGCCAGCGGCGCATCTGCCGTTGGGTCGGCGCTTTGGGCTGTCCACGCGCTGCTGCGCGAGCAGCGGCCCTACTGGCTGGCGCGGCCCAGCGGCGTGCCCGCTCATGTGCAGCTTTGGCTGGACCGCCGCGTGGACCTTGCCCCGTCCACCTGCGTGCGCGCCGGCCGCAGCGATGCCGAGCGCGTGGGTTATCTGATCCGGGCGCTGGGCGACTGGCGCAGCGACTGCACCGCATGGGACACCCTACGCGGCCTGCATCAGCTGCACGACGGCGTTTTCTCAGGCGCGAAGTCCTCGTTCGAAGAGGTGCCACAGGCCTTGGAAGCGGCGCTCAGGGCGTCCAAGGCCCCCCTGCCGCTCGCCGCCCTGCAGGAAGTCATCGATGCAAAACGCGAGTGGTATCGCCCCTGGCCCAATGAGAATGGGGCCGCTGTAGCCTGCGCTTGTGACTTCGCGGAAGCCGTACTCGCCCAGTGCGCGGGACCGATTGATCCCGAGCCAGCTTTACACGCTGCACGCCATGCGTCCCTGTGGCGCGCCGCGCGGGCCAATCGCAAGCAGCGCCCATGACCTTAACCCAGCACTGAAAGCCCCATGGCCAAGACACCTCCACCACAACTGTCGCTGGCGGAGTACCGCGCCCTGTTCGCCGGCACCTCGCGCCCCACCGAAACTCAGGTCCTGAACTACATCGACCACGCCTGTGAGATGCACAGCTGGTACAAGCACCTGCCCTTGGTGCCACCGGGCCAAGGCTTTCAACTGCTGCTCGACCCGCAGTCCGGCAGGAAATGGGTGAGCGAAGGCGATGGCCCGCGCATGGCCGCAGAGATCAAGCAAGGCGATGAGCTGTGGCACTACTCGATGATGCCTACGGCCACCTACCGCCAGCGTTTTGGGCACCTCCAGTTGAGGATGGACGACGCGCTGGGACTCGACATCAACGATCCAGCTCATGGGGGCGCGCTGAGGGCCGTATTGCCCCCGCCAGAGATCCTTGAAGCCGGTCGCGTCACGCTGACAGCAGTGGTCCATCGCCATGCGCGGTCGGAATGGCTGTGGATGAACCACTTCAACTTTGCAGAAGAAGATGGCTTCCCCGAGAGCACCTTTTCATGGCCCGAAGAGAGTGGCGGACCACGGATCGTCCACGCCATTCGGAATTTGCTGGACGACAGTGACGACGCTATCGCCAAAGCAGGCAGCCGCTACCCCATCGAGGAGCTGATCGCACCGGAGCGGCAGCGTCAGCTCCAGGCCATCAGGCAGGCCATCGACGCCATGCTAGACGTAGTGTACGGCCCTTTAGGCGAACTCTAAGCCGACAAGCGATGGGCAATTCGCCCTCAGCCCAAGGAGCGCTTGATGTACAAAGAGTATGACGAAGTGAAAAGCATCAATGCCAAGAGCGTTTTGGCACTTGATTGGGATGAAACCACCAGTGATTACCCCCTCGCGTTCAAGCACATGGCGACCCTGTTTGCACGGGTGATTATCGTTACCGTCAACAATGAACTGACATCGGAACATGCCTGCAAATGGCTGGGGCGCTCTCCTGAGGATCTGCAGATATTCTGCTGCCCTGATGAACACATCGATGACGTTCCCGGGTGGAAGTCGGATGTATGCGCCAGAGAAAACGCAGCACTGATGTTTGATGACAACCCCGAGGTTGTGCGGGCATGTCACGACAAGGGCGTCAACGCGGTTTGCGTAAGCGAGCGCGCTTGGAAGTTCGAGAAATTAGCTGGCCGATAAATCGAAGAGTTTTGCGCGTCCCGCCACAGTCCGCGACCTAGTTCGGCGCTTGGGGCACGCGGGTGGCAGTTCGCCGCACGATGTTTGCAGGCTCTGTTGCGCTGCCGCCTGGCGCCGAGTAACTCAGCTTGAGGCAACCCATACGAGCCGGACGAAGAACACCACGAAAACTCACGGCTTCGACTCCCGATAGACCCGGAACCCCGTCGCAGGACTGGCTTCATCCCAGACCAGATGGCCGGTTTCCAAGGCAATGGGATGCTGCGGATCCAACGTTTCGGGCGCCGACTCGTAGGAACCGCCGACGACGCGCCAGACGCGGCAGTGCGCCGCGTCCGGAACGCCAGTGGCCGGAGGCAACGATGGGTCCGATGCACAGGTGGAAGTCAGCTCTGCGGCGTTACCCGCAAGATCGAACCGCCCCAGCACATCCGACCGGAAGGACGCCACGGGCGCGAGATGAACGTAGGGATCGCCGCAAACCAGCGCCTCGGGCAAATGACTGATCGGATGGCTGGCCAAGTTCGCGAACGCACAGGCCTCTTCCAAGCCCGCCCCCCAGAAATGTGTGCCCTCGGACCCGAGTGTCGAGAGCACCTCCGCTGCCGTCGGCAAACGAACTGCGCGTCCTTCTACGGCAGTTCGCCAAGCTGCATAGGCATGGGCGTCAGCTGCAGAAACGCAAACCACGGGATGGTCGTCGCCGGTGGAGACTCCGGGAGAATGCCAGTTCGGATCGGATGCATTCACACCGCATCGGACCGTCGATTCCGGTCGCTCGGCTTCGGTGATGTAGCCGGTCGCTTCGACGAAAACCCTATACTCGGCGACCGTGGTTTCGGTGCGCGCCAAACCGTCCGACGGCGTGTCTTTGCTTGATCCAGTGGAGGGCACGATCGGGCGGGGGCGGTGTTGTTCCAACTCGCGGAGAGGCGCCGCAGATTCCGCATGCGCCCGCCGCTTGGCCAGAGCAGCTGCGCGCTGCTGGCGCATCTTCTGGAGCAACTCATTCCGCTGAACTTCCAGCGCCATGCCCAAGCGAATCGTGTTGGGCGCGCCAGCCCCGGTGTCGACCATCACCACCAGTTCTGCGCCCGTGTTCCCCACATCAACGCACCGGACTTCGCGAACGCGGGAGTTCGGGGACAAGGGGCGGGGCAAGTCCGGTCGAAGCTCCAATTCGGCAACGCCGTCGACAATCAAGCGGCACGGCGCATCGGTTGTGACCAGGACATCGGACACTCGCTGTAGCTCCGCGGCACAAAGCCCCGTTCCCACCAGCGAACCGGCAACAGCTAAACAGACAAAATGCCGCTTCAGTCCATGAGTATGCTTCGCTGACCAAGCAGTGAGGAAGAAACGCTCGAAGGAACGCTCCATGAAGCTCACCCTGCAAATGAAGGCTGAGGACCAAATCGCGAAAAGGCCTGGTCCGGTTTTGTACAGATGCGATCTGTCACGCTTTCTCTCGCCATGTCCGTTCTTCAGATTCAAGGCGTCCTTCAAACTATTCTGCATGACGGACGCCGCAGGTCATTCCAAGGCATCACCTTGCGAGTTTCGCACTGCGTTTTTCTGGCATCCACCGAGGAATGGTCATGATTCATGACCGAGTTACCCTGCTCTGGTGTGCGCTGCTGGGGTTCGCAACCAGCCTTGCCGCGAACGCCACCACCCCGGATCTCGGCACCTGGGAGATCCCGCTTTCTTCAGATCTCACGTGGTCGGCAGCCTCCAACGAGAAGCTCCGGTGCTTGGGGCGTCACCTGAAGGCCAACAGCAGGTCGTCGGTCATCATCGAAGGCCACCTCGATAGGCGCAGCAGCCGGGAGTACGCCCTCGGCCTGAGCAACCGCCCCGCGTTCGAGGCCTCCGCGGTGTTGCGGGATTTCGGTGCCGACATCTGGCAGATCACCGTCCTCGGCTACGGCCATGAGCGCGCGGCCTGCGACTCGCTGCAGTGCTCTCGTGCCAACCGACGCCTCGTGATCCGCCCGTCCGAGGACGATGCCCTGCCGGCATGCGATGTGGCGAACGAGGACGCCGAGCTCGGACTAGCCCCGTGGCCGCACCCCTTTGCTCGGCAACTGGCCACTTGCATCCAAGCCCTGGGTCGCCCGCAGGGCGGGGTCTGTGATCGCCGCCAATGGCGCGAACTGGCCCTCCACCACGCCGGCAGCTCCGCCCCCGCCGAGTTCACCCAAGCGCTGGAGGCGCTCACGAAGCGCGCCGGTGATCCACCACCGGTGCAAGACGCTTCGGTCGCGGGGTGGCCGGAGGCGTCGCAGCAGGCGTGGATTGCCGTCAATGCCGCTTTCCGCCACAGGGAAGACGCGATTGCGCTGCTCACGGGATGGACCCAGCGAGCCCCGCACTCCTCCCTGTGGACGGCGAGTCATGCGCTGCTGGCACGGATCGATACAGAGCATCGGGTGCGATGGGCGACCGCACTCTTCGAGGTATGCCGCCCGGCGGGCGCCAAGGGCAGCGGAGCACCTTGCGATTCCCTGCCCCACGGCTGGATCGATGGCGCGTTGTCTGCACGGGAATGGCTGGATGTGGCCCGCCGGATCGCGCCTGACGATGGCCTGATGGCGCTCGGCCTGAGTGCCTACATGCGTGACGTCGATGCTCAACGATTCAATCGGGCCGTGTTCTCCTGTGGCACCCACTGCTTCCCCGATCTCGTGCATGCACCGGCCAGCCTTCAGCGCTTCTCGAGGCGCCTCCGAGAGGGTCGCCAGCCGACCGCACAGCCGCCTGCGGCTGAGGCCGCCCTCTCACACCCCACTTCGGCCAACGTGGACGGGAAGCCGGCGTTGGCTACAGCGGCGGAAGCCGCAGCGCCCCAAGACGACCCGGTGAATGGATGCACCGCTGATCCCGACCCAGTGGAGAGGCGGCGAGCACTGGAAGTTCGCCTCTGCGCGGTCGACGCCAAGGGCCTCTGCGCCCTGCCCCACGCGGATCGCGTACTGCTGGAACGCCGCCCTGCATGGATGGCCAGGCTCAGGGCACTGGCCGGCGGAGCGAACCCCGCAGACTTCGCCGACCCCTTCGTGGAAGGCGATGGATTCGGCCTGTCCACGGGCAGGTGCGATCTGGCAAGCCTCGTTGCCGCGCAGCTCCAGTGGCCATCGCCGGAAGCCGCCAATCTGGCCGAGGCGGCGGTCGAGAGCGGTGTCACCGCTCTCGTGATTCGCGGCGCGCTTTATCTCGTTCGAACCGGCGGTGATCGCGAGCCGGCGCTCCGCCTTTGGGAAGCCTTGGCGGACTCACCCTCCAGCACTGCGGCGATCGCGGAACTGGAGGTGCGCGCCACGCTGGTATGGAAAGGCGAGTTTCCAACAGCGTCGCAGCCTGCGGGGCACTGCCAGCTTACCGACGGAAACCAGGAACCTCAAATGCCCGTTGCAACCACTCTTCTCGCTGTGTCGATCGCTGGCTTCGCCCCCCGCGAAACCACCATCGGTGAATTCCGCGCCTTTCTCGAGGCGACGAGCTATACGCCGGAGTTGCTCCGGGGCGATACCCCGAAGCCCTGCGGCTATCTCGGCGAGGGCTTGCGATGGGACGCACCGGGCTATGCAGTCACGGACGACTACCCCGTCACCTGCGTGACGCCCGCGGATGCCCGCGCGTACGCCGAGTGGCGCCAGCGCGAGGAAGCTCGCGGGGTTCGCCTGCCCACCCTGGCCGAGATGCAGACGGCCCTGCAGCCCGATGGCAAGACGCCCTTCTGGGGCACGGATCCGGCTGAGGCCTGCCGCCACGGCAACTTCGTGGACGCGGTGCGCGAGGACTGGCCGGAGCGCATCGCCTGCGCCGATGCGTGGACCACGGCCGCGCCGGTCGCCCAATTCGCACCGGATGCCGAGGGCCGCTACGACATCGCCGGTAACGTGGCCGAGATCACCGCCACGTGTGCCGTGCCGACCGTGCCGGGCGAAGCGCCCGTGCCCACCGACCGCTGCCCGGTGTGGGAGGTGTCGGGAGGCTCCTACGAACGTTTCCCCGCCGAAGCCGACCCGGACAGCGCAATCGCCCGCGAAGTCGGCATCCTCGACGAAGGCGATGCCAGCCCATCCACCGGTTTTCGCGTCTACCGCGAAGAATAAGACGCCGCCGTCGCCCGAAGCAGAGCCCGCGCCTATGCCGTCGTTGATCGCCCGCCTTCGCAGCCTGCTGTTCCCGGCCGAGACTGCCAGCCCAACGATGCACGCCTTGCCCGCGCAGGACCCGCGTGATCGCCGCGTGGGGCTAACCGCCGAGGGTTGCCTGCGCGCGGGAACGACCACCGAGGAACGGATCGCCTTTGCGATCCGCATGCTGACCGACTGGCGCCACGATTCGGCCGCGTGGATCACGCTGAACCGCGAACACGAGTTGCACGACGGGGTATTCGATGAGGCCCGATTCGCCTTCAAGGCCATCCCCCACCACCTGCGGGAGCAGCTCGAGAGTGACACGGGCCCGGTGTCGAGCTTGGCCTTGAGCGAGGCCGCGGAAGCCGCCCGAAAGCCTTTCCGCTAAGCCTCGAGCCCCGTGGCCGAGGCGGCTCGCCGCAGCCGCGACACCCTGCAAAGTGTCCTCTCAGGCTGCGAGGCGGATGCCGATCCGGAAGAGACCTTGCGATGCCTGCGCAGCCTGTCGCCGATGCGCTTGGCGCGCGAGAGCCGCAGCGCGCCTTGACGGTTTCGTCGATGGCGCTCTTGCACATCAATCCCAATTAGGCGCAATTCAAGCCCACAGCGGTTCCCGGCATTCGTGCAGCAAGGGGAAGCATTCGGGAGCGGCATTCAGCGCTTCGTAGATCCCGCGTTCGGTGAACAGACGTTCCATCCGCTGCCACTGGGCGGCTTCCCAAGCGCGCACTTCGCCGGTCAGCAGCAAACGCTGAACGACCCGGCCATTCTGGAATCCCAAATCCCAGATCTCGGAAACGGCCCAGCGCTCCACCGGCAACGAACTCGCCACATCGACGAGCGCCTGCGGTGGCGGCGTCGCGTACCCCCTGCTGACCACGCGCAGCCAACCGGAAAAGCCCGTCGGCAGGCGAACCCCGGGGTAGCGAGCCGTCTGTTGGCTCGGCGGCTCGCGGCTCGGCTCGCGCCGCGGGTAGAAGGTGTTCATCAGCGCGCGAGTGCGGTGCGCCCAATGGACAGGCCCCTCGGGGGCCGTGGGCAGTGGATTGCCCGCCTCGTCCAGCGGGCTGATGCCGCAGATCCGGGGCAGCGCGATGGGCCAAGTCCGCACATGGATTTCGTCCACCTCGAGCCGATCCTCGTGCAGGGCCAACCGGAAATCGACGCCGGGCGCGTCGATTCCGTAGCAGCCGGGCATGACGTCCCCGACGAGGTTGCTGAAGAAGCTCGTGCCCCACTCATCAAGGATGATCCAGGGCGAGCCCCGCCATTGAAGGTTGGCGCAGTCGCGCAAGTCGCCGTACGGGGTAACGGGGCCGAAAGGGTGTTCGGAGAATTGCATTCGGAGTGCCTCGGAGCCTCAATGGTTGGCGAAGACGACCGCAGCAGCAATGAGTGGCACGGCGGGCTCCTAGTGCAGTGCTCGCAATCGCCTTGTCACAGCATGTATGGCTTGCCGTTGCATTGGAGAAGAATAGGCATCGTATCTCGACCCCCTTGCGCCTAGTGTCAACTCTGTCGCACCACCCATCACTCCCCACAAAGCATCGTAGCGTTGGGACGGCTTGCCGCCCCCAGCAATGTCAATATCTGCAAAAAAACGCATCCAGCGCTCGACCTGCCTACGAAAACGGCGTGCATTCCGTTATGACGCTGATGCCGACCGCTCCACCGCCATCCCTTGATCAGGGAGAAACTCCATGACGCCCAACATCCGCTTGTTCGCGTTGTGTGCCGCCGCGCTCTTATGCGTCGCCACCGCGACCGATGCGCTTTCGAAGCGGAACGTCGCCCTTGTGTTGGGGAACGGTGGCTACGCCAACGTGGGACGCCTATCCAATCCCGTCAATGATGCGAGCCTCGTTTCCACGTCCTTGCGAACCATTGGTTTCGAGGTGACGACCTTGGTGGATGCCGATCGACCGGCAACGGAGAAGGCCCTTCTTGAGTTCAGCAAGGAGAGCGCCGGGGCCGATGTCGCGCTCGTGTTCTACGCCGGCCATGGCATCCAGTACCAAGGGAAGAACTATCTGCTCCCCGTCGATGCCTCACTCGATAACGAGATGGCACTTCGATTGGAAACGGTCGACGTCGACCTGGTACTTCAGGCCATGGGGACCGCAAGAACCAAGCTGCTCTTTCTCGACGCTTGCCGAAACAATCCCTTTACGAATCGACTCCAGCTTTCCGGGGGCAACCGCTCGGTGTCTCGAGGGCTGGCACGAATCGAAGCCGCAACGAGCGGAACGCTGATTGCGTTCTCAACGAGCCCTGATGATGTCGCCAGTGATGGTACTGGCGCCAACTCGCCCTTCGCCTCCGCACTGGCGAGATACCTGAAGGAACCCGGCCTGGAGATTCGGCAGGTGCTGACGCGCGTCCGCGCTGAAGTGATTAACGCCACCGGGAACAAGCAGACGCCCTGGGAGAACTCTTCGTTGCTCGGCGATCTGTATCTGGGCGGCCGAGGCTCCAGCACTGCCCAGGCTCCGATGGCCCTGCCAACCCCCGCTCCGGACGACGCGGCCTGGGAGCGGGCCGTTAGTGATGGGAGCGAAGCCGCACTGGAAACGTTCGCAATGTCGTTCCCCGATTCGAGGTGGACATCTACGGCTCTCAGGATGATTGCCAATCTTCAGGCTGCGGCGGCTGCAACATCAGTAAGCACGGGTCGACCCACGCGCGAACAACTGCGAGCTGCATTGGTGGGCCGATGGGAGCTGGCTGAAGGTGACGGTTTCGCGATCTTTGGCTGCGAGCCCAAAACCATCACTTGGACAGATCGAGATTTCGACAACCTCATGATGGCTGGAGAAATGATCGACAACCCGTTTGGGCTTCCTAGTGGAACCTATCAGTACGCAATAACCCAGACACGAAAGGTTTATGTCTATGGCGACGAGTACCGCAAATTGACGAAGGGATTCATTAACTGGGACGTTGAGAAATGGAGCAAATGCTTGTGGAGGCGAGCAAGCGGCTCACCCCAGAACTGAATCCTTCGAAGACGAAGATGACGCTGGCCATGATCCGATCGACCGCACGCACAATGCTTTGCCTCCTTCTGGCTCTCTCATGCGCAGAGGCAGGCGCTGAGGTTGAGGAACGCTGCATGGCGATGCCATCACCGCCAGGCTGGGAAGTCTGCACCACCACGAAAACGGGCACGGGCTTGTGGCTTGAAGAGGCCACGTTTCTCAACGAGCACCATGAGAAGGAGTTCTCGATCCAGACGGCTGCCGAAGTCAACGCGGCCTTTCTGAGAAGCAGCCTCCGCCGCGAAGTCACCATTGAGGACACACCACTCGGTCTTCTGGCAAGAACCGATGGGTCGCGAGATGGCGAAGCAATGGAGGGCGACCCACTCATTGATCCGAGTGCCCGCCTGTGTCGCCCGCATGGTGATCGGAAATGGCAACGCTGCTCCGTCACCGCAGGCCCGGGCTCTCACGACGTTTTCTGGCTCTGGTGGCAACTCGTCGATGACGAGGGCACGGCCTCAGCCCAGACTTGGGTGGGATACCCATCGTCGAGCTTCCGTCTCTGCGCAGCATCGTCCGGCCCGGCCGCGGTCACGATTGCGGCGAGCGGCGGCCAAACATGGTCACGAATGAACAGCGACGACGGCGAGTTCGATGGGAGCAGTCATCCTGCTCCCTATTGCACATCGATCCAACAAGCCTCGATGCCGAACCCTCGGTCTCCCGACCACCTGAGCTTTCTGGCCGTGTGGTCCACCGACCGCTCGGGCCTGCCTTCGGGACTGGAGATCGAGCCGCCGCGAGAAGATGACGGACAGGACGTGTCTACTGTACTGACGATCCCCTGGACTTCAGCCGAGCAGCGTCACCATTGAATCGATCGGCGCGTGTTCGGAACGGCACGCCCAGAACCACGAGGACGGATGAATGACAAGCATGTTGCCCATAGTGCGCCTGCCAGGCTTTCCCGCGTGGACGGTACGTGATCGCCTCCCCGATAGAAGCTTGCGCTTCCTTCCCGTGCAGAGAAAGCAGGATTCCGAGAACGATTGGGAATTCGAGGATGTTCAAGAGCGCGCTGCGACCGATCTTGCGCGGCAGGGAGACCCAGTCCCATTCGCACTGCTGACACTCCGTCGTTGGCGAACCCGCTCAACGAACGAAATAAGCACCCTGATCCGTACCCTGGAGCGGATCCACGCCCCGCTGCTCGGATCGGCGTCAGCAGAGATCGACGTCATCTACTTGCCAAAGGAGTACTGCAGCTTCGAAGAAGGCGGCACAAGCGCGAACCAGCAATCGCTCACAACGACACCAGAAACTCAGCTCCTCCAGCTGTTGGAGAAGTGCCGCGACATCATCGGAAGCACCCCGGAGGACGGTAAAGACGCCCCTTCGGAGACACTTCAAGAGTGGACGACTTGGCGAAAGGTCGTACTTCGCTCCATTTCAGACGATGGTCGGTCGCGCAATCCTTTGTTGGACGCTTGGCTGTCAGGGTGTGAGCTGGTAATCAACTACGAAACGAATGAGGCCTGCACTTGGGTCAATTGGCTGCACGGCGATTTGGAATAACCACCCACCACGGCCTCTTGAAGCGTGCCGAACATGGGGATGCGGACAAAATCTTGGACTACCCGGAGGTAGTTCATGTATCCATACGAAGACAGGAATCGAGCGGTCTAGCTTTACGTCAAGCTAGGCAAGCGCGAGCGAGTGACCCTCCGTCAGCTGGGTTACCCAACCAAGAATGCGCTGAAGAGTTGGCACCGAGAGTACGAGCAACGGCATGACCTATCGACGCATGTTCAGCGGGCGCTGAAACACTCCCCGGAGCAGAAGCGGGTGGCAATCCAGCACTGCTTAAATCATGGGCGCTGCGCGGCTGCAATGCTGCGCGCGTCAGGGTATCCCGTCAGGATGTTGATACGGCATTGGGTTCACGGGTGGCAGCCAGAGCGTCGGTAGCGCATGTCCGGTGGAGCTGGAGTTAAGCCGCTTTCACCAGAGAGAAGGCAGACCGCAGTGATCGCTTTATGCGCGCGTCAGGGCAAGGCGGAGGCCATCGCCCAAGTCCTAGGCGCGTCGAGGCCAACGCTGTACAAGTGGAATAATCGGCTACTCGGCTGCGAGGTTCACGCTTCCATGAAGCGCCAACACCCGCCGTCGGATGACGCGGATAAAGCCCGGTTGGAGCGCGAGATCGCATGACTTACCGACGATCTCAGACGCCTGCAGCTTGAACACAACCTTCTGAAGAAAGCGAATGAACACCCAAAAAAAGCCTGGGCGTCTATTTGCAACTCCTGACCAGCAAACGCTGATTGACGCTCTGAGATTGACCTATGCCGTGCCGGACCTACTTACAGCGCTGGCCCTTCCACGAAGCTCATACTTCTCTTGCCGTGACCGAATGCGTTTCGGCGACAAGCACACCGAGGTTCGCCAGTTGCTAGCCGATATCTTTCAGAGCAATCGGCGCTGCTATGGCTACCGCAGGATGCGAGCATCGCTTCATGGGTCACGCATTTGCATCTCCGAGAAAGTGGTTCGGCGCTCAATGAAGCAGGCGAGTTTGATTGCCGCCGCGCCAAAGCGACGCCGCTATGGTTCTTACTCAGGCGAGATCAGTCCTGCGCCAGAGAACTTGATTGATCGGGACTTCCGCTCAGCGGCCCCGAATGAGAAGTGGCTCATCGACATTACGAAGTTCCAGATCCCAGCAGGCAAGGAAAATCTGTCGCCGATGATCGACTGCTTCGATGGCCTAGTGGTCAGCTGGACGCTCGGCACGAGTCCCGATGCTGCGCTGGCGAACACGATGCTCGATACGGCCATCCAGACGGTGAGGGGCTGCTCCGAGCGACCCATCGTTCATTCTGATCGTGGTCCCCACTAGCGCTGGCCTGGCTGGCTATCGCGATGCGGAGTGCAGGGTTCATTCGTTCGATGTCGCGGAAGGAATGTACTCCCGATAACGCAGCATGTGAGGGATTCTTCGGACCTCTGAAAACAGAATTGTTCTATCCGGGCGACTGGCAGTCGACAACGATCGAGCAGTTCATCGCAGCGCTGGACTCGTACATCCACTGTTCAATCAAAAACCGAGTCAAAACCTAGCTTGGTTCGCGCAGTCTGTTGGAGTACCGAACGCGCCTAGGCTGTGTAACCTAAACCAATCCAGCTTTTTGGCCGCACTCTCAGGCGGTAAGCTTTGGGTGTTCGCCAACACACGCGCTGACTTCCTAGCCGCGACGGGCTCGTGCAAGTTCGAAGGGACGTCGGTACCGATTCGTCAGGCTCTCGACTCCAGAGGCGAAGGGACTCCGGCAAGCAAGAAGGGGCTCAAGGAACATCGCCGGTCAACACATCTGCCGAAAAATCTGCTTTTGGCGAAAATCAACGCCCAATGGCAAGGGTAGTACTCGCTAGGAGCAGCAATGTTTGCATGCAATGAAGAGTCGGCCATTTCGGACAAGCAATGGTCTCACGCACATGACGCGCAGAGCAATGCGTGAGTGATGCTCAGGCTTCACTCACGCTTTCAGCGCCCCCAACACCTGCTCCACCAGCGCCTCTACTACCGCTTCATCAGTGATTACGTGGACTTCCGGCGCTTCCGGGCGTTCGTAGTCGCCACCCACACCGATCGGATTGGCCAAGCCGCCTGAACGCGCCTTCGCATACAAACCCTTGGGATCACGCGCGGCACAGGTATCCGGCGAGGCATCGACAAACACTTCCACAAACTGCCCCTCGCCGAAGCGCGCACGCACCGCATCGCGATCCGCGCGGAACGGCGAAATCGCGCTGACAATCACCACCAAGCCGGCGTCCACCATCAGCTTGGCCACCTCGCCCACGCGACGCACGTGCTCGCTGCGATCTTCGGCACTGAAGCCCAAATCACGCGATAGACCCGTGCGCAGATTGTCGCCATCCAACAACATGGTGTGGCGGCCTTCAGCCGCAAGCCTGCGCTCTACTGCATCGGCCAACGTGCTCTTGCCCGCCCCCGACAAACCCGTGAGCCACAGGCAGCGCGCGGTTTGCTGCTTCGCTGCAGCACGCTGCGACGCATCCACGCTGAAGGGCTGCCAGTAAGCGCGCGCAGCGCCCTGTTCAACGGCCTTGAGAATGGTGCCGGCACCCGCCGTGGCATGCGTGCCACGGTCGACCAGAATGAACGCGCCCAGCGCGGGATCTTCTGCAAACCCGGCAATCGGCAGGGCCTGATCCAACACCAATTCCACGCGACCAATCGCGTTCAACGCGAGTTGCTCGGTTGCAAAACTCTGCCCGCCATTCACATCGCGCTGGTGCTCAATGGCCGCAACTGTGGCGATGGCGGATTTCGGGCCACGCCGAAACGCATAGCGCTGACCCACGCGGAGCGGCTGCGCATCCAACCACACCAGGTCGACGCTCAAGCGATCTGCGAGAAGCGGCGGCGCATCGACGCTGGAGATCACATCGCCGCGACTGACATCAATGTCTTCGTGCAGCACCAAAGTAATCGGCTGTCCGGCAT
>JAIXVL010000062.1 GCA_027483045.1 Lysobacteraceae bacterium | reverse complement strand
TGGATTCCTTTCGACTTGGGGATGTAGCGCCAGCAACCTCCGCGCTGCTCGACCTCCCGGAACCAGCCGAAAAACAGGAAAACGGAGCCAACTCCCACACTCTGGCGTTTGAGGTGGGTATTGGCGACATTTACTTGACCTAGGGCCGGGCGCCATCCCTGCGGCCGATCAGAAGGCCGGCGGACCAAATCGGGATCGAGGTGCACTCCGGCAATCACTTCCTTGCTTGGCCCGCGCAGATCGGCGGCCAGCTGCGGAACGTCAATGCCTGGCATGTGGATACGGTCAAGACCACCCACCTCGCTCTTTGACGGGATTGGCAAAGACAGCATTCTTCCGTCGGGGAGAATCGGGCTGGGCACGCCGCCGTATCGCGAATCGAATCCCTTGCGCGAAAGAATGATCTTCATCGGCGCGGCTTCACTGCGCGCCCGAGAAGCCATGCAGAAGCACGCCCCAGCCGATCAGGTAAACGATGGGCGACACAATTAGAGACTCGAGCAGCTGCCAAAGCCCCATTTTGGCGCCTCCTTGCGCCATGCCGAAGATGGCAAGAAGGAAGGCGACGAAGTTCAACGGCCATCCCACAAACAGCCCCACGCCGGGCAAAGGAACCAGAAAGCAAATCCACGCGATGATCAAGCAAGCATTCGCAGCGGTCTTCGCGCTCTTGCCAGGGGTTGGCGTAGTCACCACTTCAGTATTCATCTCAACTCCTCCTTGGATGGCGTCAGCTTCGCAGTGACTGACTCCGCACCGCCCAAGAAAAAGTCTGGCCCTTGACCTCGTGCAACAATCCATTCCATGCCTATGCCATCGAAACGCGTCCTAGTCCTCCTCGTCCACCCGCACCTCGAGGCCAGCCGCATCAATGCGGCCTTGGCGCGCGCCGCGCGCGACGTGGAAGGCGTCACGCTGCACCAGCTCTACCACGCCTATCCCGATGGCTTTATCCATGTGGCAGCCGAGCAAGCCTTGTTGCTCGCACACGATGTGGTGGTGCTGCAATTCCCGCTGTACTGGTACAGCGTTCCGCCTCTGCTGAAAACCTGGCTGGACGAGGTGCTGCAGAACGGCTGGGCCTATGGCCAAGACGGCAATGCACTGCATGGCAAAGCGCTGCGCCTGTGTGTGAGTAGCGGCGGCGACCCCGACGACTACGGGCGCCACGAGCAGCAATTCACGCTCGCCGAATTGCTGCGCCCACTCGAAGCCAGCGCGCGCTATTGCGGCATGCGCTATCTGGGGCATGTGGCCTACGGCGCCAGCGAAAACGTGAACGCGCATCTCTCGGATTGGGCCGAGCACTACGCAAAGCAACTGACTGCACTGGTCGCGGGCGATGTCCCGGCAGACTTCGACAGCCGCTGAGGAGAGAGCCGCATGCTCCACGACGCACTCATCTATCTGGCGGCCGCAGTCATCGCGGTGCCGCTATTCAAGCGCTTCGGTTTGGGCGCAGTGTTGGGCTACTTGGTGGCCGGCGTTCTCATCGGTCCTTCGGTGGCCGGGCTCATCAACAACCCGGAAACGGTGCTGAAGTTCTCCGAGTTCGGCGTGGTGATGCTGCTCTTCCTCGTAGGACTGGAATTGAACCCACGAAAGCTGTGGCAGTTGCGCGTGCCCATCTTCGGTATGGGCAGTCTGCAGGTGTTTGGCACCATCGGCGTCGTCGCGGGCGGACTGTTGCTGCTCGGGCTGTCGTGGCCCATCGCGCTCATCATCGGCATTGCCGCATCGCTCAGCTCCACAAGCCTTGGCCTTGCACTGATGGGCGAACGCGGCCTGCTGCCGACGGCCGGTGGTCGCAGCGCGCTGTCGGTCTTGCTGTTCCAAGACATCTTGGTCATCCCGATCTTGCTGTTGGTGGCCTGGCTTGCTCCTACGGGTGCGGCGCAGGGCGATGCGGGCGGTCACGGGCCGTTCTCGCCAATGGCCGCTGCGGGATTGGTGGTCGGCATGGTGGTGCTCGCGCGCTTTGCGATGCGCCCGCTGTTGCGATTCATCGCCAACACGGGCCTGCGCGAAGTGTTTGTGGCATTTGCGCTGTTGCTCGTGATTGGTGCGGCGCTGGCGGCAGAGGGCGTAGGCGCATCGGCCGCACTCGGCACCTTCCTGGCCGGCGTACTGCTGGCCGAGAGCGAGTACCGCCACGAGCTCAACATCGTCATCGAGCCCTTCAAGGGCCTGCTGCTGGGCCTGTTCTTCATTGCCGTCGGCATGAGCGTGCAGCTCACTTTGTTCGTCGAGCAACCGCTGCTGATCGTCGGCGGCACGCTGGCTCTTGTGGCCCTCAAGCTGGCGGTGCTTTTCGCCACCGCACGCGCATTCAAGCTCTGCGGGCAGGATGGCTTGGTGTTTGCCGTGGTGCTGTCGCAGGTGGGCGAGTTTGCATTCGTGGTGCTTGCCGCAGCGCGGGCAAACGGCAGCTTGCCTGGGTCGATCGCTGATCAAATGAATGCGATGGTCGCGGCGAGCATCCTGACCACGCCT
This sequence comes from Lysobacteraceae bacterium, assembly GCA_027483045.1. GTDB lineage: Bacteria > Pseudomonadota > Gammaproteobacteria > Xanthomonadales > Xanthomonadaceae > Silanimonas. The sequence continues at coordinate 18,167 of JAIXVL010000062.1, read as the reverse complement.
CTGCTTTTCCTGTTGGCATCGCGCTTCATCATGCCGCGCATGAACCGTGTTGAGCAGCGCGAAGCCGATGCGATTGATGAGCGCAATGCCGTGATCATCGCGGGGTTCGGTCGCTTCGGACAGGTGGTGGCGCGCGTGCTGATTGGGCGAGGCTATGGCGTCACGCTCATCGATCACGATCCGAATCAGATCGAACTCACGCGGCGTTTCGGCTTTCGCGCCTACTACGGCGATGCCGCGCGACACGACGTGCTGGAGTCCGCTGGCATCGAGGAAGCCAAGCTCTTGGTGCTCGCGTTTGATGATCCGGAGCGTGTGCAAGAAACCGCCATCTTGGTGCGCGAGCGCTTTCCCAGCGTTCGCATCATTGCGCGAGCACGCGGCCGTACCGAGGCCTTCGAGCTTGCAGAGTTGAACGTGCCCTTCGAGCGCGAAACATTCCGCTCTGCCGCGAAGGTGGGCGAAATGGCTCTGATCGCCCTCGGCGAGAACCCACACCAAGCCCATCGAGCACTGCAGGCCTTCATGCAGCACGATGAGACCGTGTTGCGCGAGGCGGCAGCACACAGAGGCGACGACGCCAAATTGATCAGCTTGGCCGAGCGGGGGCGCGCCGATTTGGCCGCTCTGCTCAAGCGTGAAGGCAAAGCCGATCGTGAAGGCGACGCCGCTGATTCCACGCGCTGGTAGCACCCCGAAGCAAGCCTGTTGCAGCGCGGCAGGCCTTTGTCACAGGGCGGTGCTAGCCTCAACGGCGCGTTAGGTCGTTTTTTCATACATCGGATGTCCATGCGGGAACTGACTCCCAAGCGCCATCGACAAGCTGCCTGCTGGGCATCACTGATCGCCCTGTTTTTCACCGTGTCCAGCGCTATGGCTCTGGCGCAGAACAGCCGCCTCTCCGACTTGTATCGCCAGTCGTGGACGACCCGCGACGGCTTGCCGCACAACGCGGTCAATGCCATTGCTCAAACGCCTGATGGCTACCTGTGGTTCGCCACCTGGGAAGGCGTTGCGCGCTTCAATGGCCGCAATTTCGAGAATTTCGACCGGGCACGTGTGCCGCAAATGTCCGACTCGGCCTTTCGGGCACTGCTCGTTGAGCAAGACGGCACGCTGCTGGCGGGGGGTGGGCGCGGCGGCGTGCTGAAGCATGCTGGTCGGACTTGGCAGGCGCTGCCAAACGCGCCGGGTCTCGTCACAGAAATGCTGCGCGACCGCACCGGACTGCTGTGGGTGGGCACCGAGAACAGCGGGCTGTGGCGCATTGCGCCGAATGGCAACACCCGGTTCTTTGGCATTGCTGAAGGACTTCAAGCCCTGAGTGCCCACGGCATGGTCGAGGACGCCGAGGGTCGCCTCTGGATCAGCACGGCGGCGGGCCTCCATCTGCGCGAGGCTGAGCGATTCCTGATGCCCGCGGCCTGGCCTGGTCTGCCGACCGGGGCCGCCACGGCGGTTTCAGTCGACAGGAAAGGCGTGCTGTTGGTCGCGACCCCAAACGGGGCTTATCGCAATGAGGGGGCGGGTTCGCCGCGCTTCGCCCTTCTGCACCCCGATCTGGCCGGTGTGGCGGTCACCCGAATCTTGGCGCACCCCGACGGCAGCTTTTGGATCGGCACGCTGAATCAAGGACTGATGCGCTTGGGCGCTTTCGGTCTGGAAAGGCTGGCTGCCAGTGCGGAAACCCCGAATTCTCGCGTTCTTTCGCTTTATCGCGATCACGAGGGAAACGTGTGGGTAGGCACCCATGCGGGTTTGTTTCGGTTTAGCGAAGCGCCCTTTGTCAGCCTGACCCACGAGCAGGGCCTGAGCAATGACTATGCGCGCAGCGTGCTGGCACTGCCCGACGGCAGCCTTCTGGTAGGGACCAGCCAAGGCCTGAACCGACTTGTGGGCAGCCGCGTCGAACGAGTGGGCCGGGGAACCCCGCTCGAAGGCCTCTCCATCCTGAGCCTGGCGCTCACTGCCGACGGCGATTACTGGATTGGCAGTCAGGGAAAAGGCGCGTTGCGTTGGTCGAAAGGGCGCATCGCCGAACAACTCACCCAACGCGACGGGCTGCCGTCCGACGAAGTCCGTGCCCTCACTCTGGCCAACGATGGCGCCTTGTGGATTGGGACTCCCAAGGGTGTGTTCCGACGCACATCGACCAAGATCGAGGCCTTTTCCAAAGGCACAGGCTTGGCCGATGACTTCACGTTCTCGCTCGAAACCGATTCGCGTGGGCGCGTGTGGGTCGGCACGGGCTTGGGCGCCTCGGTCTGGGAAGGTGGCACGTTCCGACACATCGATCTTTCATCGCTTTCAGGTGTTGAAGCCGTATTCGATTTCCACGAAACGCTCGACGGCAGCGCGATGTGGATCGCCACCGATCGCGGCTTGGTGCGTGTACCCGTCACCGGCAAGCCCGGCGGCATCGGCTTGGCGCAGGGCCTGCCGTTCGAAAAGATTTTCGGCGTCACGACCGATGCCTCGGGCAATCTTTGGATCAGCGGCAACCGCGGCGTTGTACGCCTGATGCAAGCAGAAGCCGCCGCAGTCGCCTTGGGTCAGCTCACCACGCTTCACGCTGAGCGCTTCACGGAAGCCGACGGGATGGCCAGTGCCCAATGCAACGGCGGGTCCAACCCATCGATTGCCTTACGCAGCGATGGCAGCCTTTGGGTGCCGACAGCCATTGGCGTGGCTGGCTTGGACCCGACGCGCTTGAAGCACCTCGAACAGGTGGCGCCGCCGGTCGTCATCGAGTCCTTGCTCGTCGATGGCCGCGAGCAGGCAATCAATGGCTCCTTGGCCTTGGCCCCCGGAAGCCGGCGCGTCGAGATCCGCTTCGCAGGCTTGAGCTATGTCATGCCGGAGCGCATTCGCTATCGACAGCGGCTGCAGGGTTTTGACAATGCGTGGATCGAGGGCGGGGGCGACTCGGAATCCGAGTTCACCAACTTGCCGCCTGGTGACTATGTGTTTCAAGTAGAAGCCGCCCATCCGCGCGGCCAGTGGGGGCAGTCGAAAGCAGAATTGCACTTTTCTGTCCTGCCCAGCTTCTGGCAGCAGCGACTCACCTGGGCCGTCGCGGTACTGATGTTCGCCGTCTTGGTGTTTGCGCTCGTGACATGGCGCCTGCGCCGCCTTTCCAGTAACGAGCAAACGCTGCGCCGCGTGGTGGAAGAGCGCACCGCGCAGCTGCAGATTCAAAAGGAACAGCTACGCGAACAGGCTGAGCGCTTTGCCCAGCAGGCGAGCGAAGACCCGCTCACCGGCCTCACCAACCGCCGCGGCTTCGATGCCGCCTTGGCGCGAGAGTTCTCCCGCTGGCAGCGCACCGGAACACCGCTGTGCGTAGCCATGTTGGATATCGATCACTTCAAGCGCGTGAATGATCGCTGGTCGCATGACGTGGGCGACATCGTGCTGAAGCGCATGGCCATGATCCTCAGGCACTCCATGCGTGTCGCCGATGTGCCTGCGCGCTGGGGTGGCGAAGAGTTTGCGATTCTGATGCCCGAAACGCCCCTCGAAGAGGCCGTGCAGATGTGCGAGCGCTTGCGCAAACGCCTTTCCGAGCTTGATTTCTCGGACATCGATGCAGAGCTGCAGATCACCGCAAGTTTTGGTGTGAGTGCGGCTGAAGAAGGCACCGATCAGTCGCGTTTCTTGAGCCGCGCCGACGCCGCGCTCTATCGCGCGAAAGACAAAGGTCGCAACCGCGTCGAACTCTGACGCGTCAGTGCAGGTGAGTTTGTCGCGCCTCGGCAAGCGCACGCTTCTTCTCGGCATGCTCGGCGCGCTCGGCTTCCAACAACGCCAGCCACGCCTCGAGCGTGTGCCCACCTTCGGCCGCCTCTTGTGCAGCGGCCTGCTCCAGCACAGGCGAGAAGGTCAAAGCCGCACCACGGCCCTCGGACTCGCAGCGTGTCGCGGTGTGCTTCAGCATCGCCATCAGCAGGCCCGGGCTATCTATGCCGTCCAACGCGCGGCCCGCCACCACCATCACCCAATCGCTGCCGTGCAGGCCGCCTGCGGCGACCAAGGCGCCCGAGTCATCGAGCAACTGCGCATGCGCAACGAAGGGAGCACCCGTGCGGCGCGCAGTGGCGGCGTTGGCGGCTTTCTTCTCGCGCTTTTTCTTGGCCTCGCGCTTGGCCTTGGAGTGCTGGGACATGGCCAGCATTCTATAACGCCGCTCTTCAACGAAACGGTTCAGCTGGTGGTTCAAGGCGATAGCCCATCCCACGCACAGTGGTGATCCATGAGGGCTGCCCGACACCATCGAGCTTGCTCCGCAGTCGCCGCACGTACACATCCACGACATTGGTGAGAGGGTCGGCATCGACCCCCCAGACGTTGGAAAGAATGCGCTCTCGACTGAACATTCGACCAGGCGCGCTCATCAGCAACTCGAGGAGTGCAAGATCTTTCGCCGTGAAGGTCAGCACCTGTCCAGCGCGCCGAACCTCCATCCGCACACGATCGAAAACAAGATCGCCAACCACCAGCTCGGTTGCGCGCGTTACCCACTGCGCGGGACGTCTCAGCAAGGCCTCCACGCGCGCCAGCAGCTCGTCGAACGCAAATGGCTTGGTGAGGTAGTCATCGGCGCCGCAGCGCAGACCAGCGACACGATCCGTCACGCCCCCCATCGCAGTCAGCATGAGCACTGGCAGCGGAATGCATTCCGCGCGGATCTGCTGGCAAAGCTCCATACCACTCTGCCCCGGCAGCATCACATCGAGCAGCGCCAGATCAAACCCACCGGAACGCAATAGTGGCAACGCGGCTTCGGCACTCTCTACCGCGCTGGGCGAGTAGCCTTCGGCGCGCAGTCCACGCAACAGAAAATCAGCAACGCGCGGATCGTCCTCGATGATGAGCAGCTTCATTCCGCACCATCCAGTTTTGCACCGACCATGGGCAGCGCGATGCTGGCACGAAGGCCACGCAGATTTCTGGGCTGCAAATCAATGCTGCCGCGCTGGGCTTCGACAATTCTGCGCGCAATCGACAGTCCGATACCAAGGCCATTCGGGTCCAGCGCGCGGCCCGACCGGCCTCTAAAGTGTGGCTCGAACGCGCGGTCCAACTCGCTGTCGCTCATGCCATCACCTTCGTCATCGACGTGAATCAGCCAAGACTCGGGCTCGGCGCTTAGGCTCACACGCACCGTTCCGGAGACTGGCGAGTAGCGCAGCGCGTTGTCGAGAACCACCACCAAGGCCTGCATCAGTCGTTCGCGATCGGCATGCACGCAGATCTCGCCCTCACCTACCGGATAGGGATCAAACTTCAGGGCCACGCCGCGATGCACGGCCACAGCCTGCATCTGCGCAACAGAGGCGGCAACAATCTCGGGCAAGGACCAACGCTGAAGCGTGATGGCGTATTCCAAGGTTCCGCTGCGAGCGGCGTCGAGCAGATCTTGCACGCGACGACCCAACTCAATAGCCGCATCACCAATGCGATGCAGAGCCGCACTTTGCTCAGCCGCATCTCCCGGATTGCGAAGTGCGAGATCGGCCTCGCCACGAATCACAGTCACTGGCGTGCGTAGTTCGTGGCTGAGTTCAGCAAAAAACTGCCGGCGTCGACCTTCAATTCCGAGCAATGACTCGTACGTTTGGGTCAGCGCTCGTGTGCGCTCACCAACAAGATCGTCCAGCTGCTGCAGCAGGGTCGCACTTCGGGCTTGTGCTTGCGCCAACCGCACCGCCATCGAATCAATCAAGACACCGATGCGCGCAAATTCGTCATTTCCTTCCAAATCACTGCGAGCGCTGAAATCACCGGCGGCCAATGATTCGGTCAGCAGTGCAATTCGGGCGAAAGGCCGATCCAGTCGACGCACAAAGTAGGCCACTGCGACAGCAGCAAGCAGCAGCGCGATGAGCGCCAAAACCACGTTGGCAACGCGAGCACGGTTCAGAGCCTCTGCAAGAAGCGCAGATTCGCGTGCACTGGCGCGCTCCTGGCGCACTACGGCCGTGCGGAGCAAATCCCGCATGTCGCGCCCGGCGAATTCGTCGAAGGCCTGAATCACCGAACGCCACTGATCGCTGGGCGAAAGATCGCGACGTGGAACATCAGCATCGCGCAGCGCGCTCTCCATGATGTCCACACTGCGCGCAATCGTTTCGACTTCGGCCACCTCCAGCGCCCGTGCATCATCAGGCAGGCGGGCACTGAGCCGGCGCAAGTCGGCAACGCTCGCTCGCATGGCGCCGATGAGGTGGTCACGCACTAAGGGATCAACGCCATCGGCCAGCATGCGCCCGGCAAACCACACCTTGAGCCGCTGCTTGTTGCCAGCGAGCTCAAGGTATTCCGCCAAAAGACGGGTGGACACCACGCTTCGCTCAACCTGATACGTGGCCGCCGATGCAGCCCACCAAACGAACAGTGCTTGGCCAACCGCCAGCATGGCCACGACGGCGAACGCAATCGCCAAGCGCGTGCGAATCATGAGCAATGCACCATTACAGACTTACGGCGCACGGTACGGAAGCGAGCTGTGATGGAGAACGATGCGCAACTTGCCATCATCCGTTTTCTTGTACGACCAAGTCTTGTCCACCGTGGTGACGCTGCCATCGCGATTCGTGATCATCACATTACCCATGGTGGTCGCAACATCGCCATTGATGTGAATCGCCGCATTCTCGGCCTTGCATGCGGTCCAACCCTTCAGCGCGAATCCGCTGTCCTTCGGGAACGCGGGATTGCCACCCACGAAGTACGCCAAAGCGCCCTCTCGCGTGGTCCGGAAAGTCTGCGGGGCCTCAGTGAGCGTGGGCTTGAACAGCACGGGGCCGAGGTTGTAGCCGTAGGCTTGGTCAAGGATGTCGCCCGCAAGCGTCGTGGCGGCATCGCGACCCTTTTCCGCGTAGGTCGTGCTGATGGATACCAACGCGTTGCACCAACCCGCCTGCGCGGCCACGACTTCTTCTGTGGTGATGTTTGCGTTGTAGACCGGCGCGCTGGCAGCAGCAGACAGCGCCGCAGAAAGACTGGCAAGGGCGGAGAGGACAAGCAGGGGGCGGCGCATGGTGATTCCTCGTTGATGAGCGGCCGGAAGTCGGAGTACTCCCGATGGCGCTCATTGACGTCTTTTTGGCATGAGGCGACCGTCGACCGAGAATGAATGGCCTCAGTGCATTTGATGAAAATGCGATGAAATGGGGCCCATGAGCGCCGCCCGCGCCGTGGCAGTCGACCACAGGCGCCTCGCCCGCGCCCTACAATGCCCCCATGCCTTACCTCGAACTCTCCCTGCAGTGCCGCGCCGCCGATGAGGCGTGGCTGGAACGCGCACTCACCGATTTGGGCGCCATCAGCGTCACCCTGCTGGATGCCGAAGCTGAGACCTCGAACGAAGAGGCCATTCTCGAACCCGGCGTAGGCGAAACCCCACTCTGGCGCACCTGCGTGGTCACCGCGCTGTTCGAAGAAGGCACGCCGCGCGACGCGCTCTTGGCGGCGCTGGAGTCCATCGATCCGCGCGTGGATTTGGCGACCGCCGAATTCCGTGATGTCGAAGATCAGGACTGGGTGCGCGCCTGGATGGATCAATTTCAGCCCATGGCTTTTGGCTCGCGCACGTGGATCGTGCCCTGGGATCACCCGCTCCCTGAAGCGGCCGATGTCGCGGAAGCGGCGGTGGTGCGTCTCGACCCCGGTCTGGCGTTTGGCTCAGGCACGCATGCGACGACTGCGCTGTGTTTGGACTGGCTCGACAGCCTGCAGCTTCGCGAGAAAACCGTGCTCGATTTCGGCTGTGGCAGCGGCATTCTTGCCTTGGCCGCACTAAAGCTGGGCGCAGCGCGTGCGGTGGGCGTGGACAACGACCCGCAAGCCTTGATCGCCACGCGCGACAACGCGGATCGCAATGGCGTGGGCGAGCAGCTTTCCGTGTTTATGCCCGCCGATGAACCGACCGGCACCTACCCGGTGGTGGTCGCCAACATTCTTGCGGTGGCGCTCGAAGCCTTGGCCGAAACCTTGGCCGCGCGCGTGCAGCCCGGCGGCGTCATTGCGCTTTCGGGCATCTTGAAAGGGCAGGACGAGGCACTCGTCGAACGCTATGCCGAATGGTTCGATGCGCTGGAAGTGATCCAACGCGAGGATTGGGTTCGCATCACCGGCCGCAAGCGCGCGGCTTGATGCGCACGTAAACTTCGCGCCATGTCGCGTTCGCTCCCCAGCTTTGTTCGCCCGCCACCGAAGATCGCCCCGCTCAGTCGCGCGGGTCGCTGGCGTGTGTCGGCCGCTTTGATTTTGCTGGCGCTCGCGCTGGTCGTGCAGGTTGTACTCGCCGACCGTGAGCGCCTTGCGGCTGATGCAGGCTGGCGGCCTTGGATGGAACAAGGCTGCGCGCTTCTGGGCTGCAGCCTGCCCGCATGGCGCGAGCCCACCGCCTTTGCGGTATTGAGTCGCGAGATCCAGCCGCATCCGTCCAATCCGCAGGCTTTGCTGGTCACGGCCACCTTCCGTAACGACGCGCTCTGGCCGCAGGCCTGGCCGGTCTTGGAATTGGCCCTCACCGATTTGGATGGCAGCCACATCGGGCTGCGCCGTTTCCAGCCCGCCGAGTATCTGGGCGGCACGCCGGGGCGTGATGCGCTGGCCCCCGGGCAGTCGGCGACGGTGGCTTTGGAGATCCTCGATCCCGGTAACCGCGCGGTGGCGTTCGAGTTCGATTTCCACTGAAACCACCCGCTGCACGATTTAACGCAAAACCTTCGAAACAAGGTCGCGCCGTGGAAATTTTTGCGGCAGACTCCCCCTCCCCGCGTCCAATGGATGGGCGCCGGTTCTGCTTCTGGGGTCTTTCGTGATTGCTCTTGCTCATAACCGCGCCGAATCCGCGACGGCCACCGTGCCTGCGTTGCGCGAAGCCGTGGCACGCGCCACCCGCCGCTACCTGCACGACCGTGGTGACTGCGAAGCCGATTCGCTTTACGCCCTGATGCTGGCCGAAATGGAAGCCGGACTGCTCACCGAACTGATGAAGCACTGCGACGGCAATCAAAGCCGTGCTGCGGCGGTGCTGGGCATCAACCGCGCCACGCTGCGCAAGAAACTCGAAGCCTCAGGCCTCTAGAGCTAGGCCGCCACGCGGGCCGAGGCCCGTATAATTCGGCGTTTCCGCCCGCACCGGGCTCAGGGGACGCCGAATGTCTGTGAACCGCCAGCCCATCCGCCGGGCATTGCTCTCTGTTTCCGACAAGACCGGCCTGCTGCCGCTGGCCCAGGCGCTCGCCGCTCAAGGTGTCACGCTGTTGTCGACAGGCGGCACCGCCAAGGCCTTGCGCGAGGCGGGTCTGGCCGTCACCGATGTGTCGTCGGTCACCGGTTTCCCCGAAATCATGGACGGGCGGGTCAAGACTCTGCACCCGAAGATTCACGGCGGGCTTCTGGGGCGCGCGGGCACCGATGCGGCGGTGATGAGCGAGCACGACATCGAAGCCATTGATCTGCTGGTGGTGAACCTCTATCCCTTCGAGGCCACCATCGCGAAGCCCGACTGCAGCTACGACGATGCGGTGGAGAACATCGACATCGGCGGCCCGGCCATGCTGCGTGCAGCGGCGAAGAACCACGCCCGCGTCGCGGTACTCACCGAGCCCACCGACTACGAGGCATTCATCGAAGCACTGAAGGCCGGCGGCACCACGGCCGCGCAACGTCGCGCCTATGCCGCAAAAGGCTATGCACACACCGCACGCTACGACGGCCAAATCACCATGTGGCTTTCGCAGCGTGCCGAAGACGAAAACACACCCACTGAGTGGCCGAGCACACTGAATTTGCAGCTCGATTTGGGTGGTGGCCTGCGTTACGGCGAGAACCCGCACCAGCGCGGTGCGCTCTACGTTGAACGTGGCGCGCCGATGGGCATCGTGGCGACTGCGCAGTTTTTGCAGGGCAAAGAACTCAGCTTCAACAACCTCGCCGACGCCGATGCCGCGCTGGAATGCGTGAAGCAATTCCACCAGCCGGCCTGCGTGATCGTGAAGCACGCCAACCCCTGCGGTGTGGCCGTCGCGCAGGACATCTTCGCCGCCTACGACCGCGCGTATGCCACCGACCCGACCTCGGCCTTCGGCGGCATCATCGCCTTCAATCGCCCGCTCGATGCAGAAACGGCGGAAGAGATTCTCAAGCGCCAGTTCGTCGAAGTGGTGATCGCGCCGGTCGTCGCCGACGAGGCCGTGGCCGTGTTCGCGAAGAAGCCGAACGTGCGCGTGCTGGCCTGCGGCGCGCTCGATGTGCCAGCGAAGGCCCTCGACTACAAGCGCATCGCGGGTGGCCTGCTGGTGCAAGACGCCGACGTCACGCCCTGGGCTGCCGGTGATGGCCGCATCGTCACGAAGCGCCAGCCGAGCGTGGAAGAAATGGCCGATCTCGTGTTCGCGTGGCAGGTGGCCATGTACGTGAAGTCGAACGCCATCGTGTATGCGAAAGACGCGCAAACCGTGGGCATTGGCGCGGGCCAGATGAGCCGCGTGGTGAGCGCGAAAATCGCTGCGCTGAAGGCCGAAGAAGCCGGCCTCATCGTTCCCGGCGCGGTGATGGCGAGCGATGCGTTCTTCCCCTTCCGTGACGGCATTGATGCTGCAGGAAAGGCCGGCATCCGCGCGGTGATCCAGCCGGGCGGCTCGATGCGCGACGCCGAAGTGATTGCCGCCGCCGACGAACACGATATGGCGATGGTGTTCACCGGCACACGCCACTTCAAGCACTGAGAATCTGCGCATGAAAATCCTCGTCATCGGCAACGGCGGCCGCGAACACGCGCTGGCCTGGAAGCTCGCGCAGAGTCCGCGTGTCAGCGAAGTCCTCGTCGCGCCCGGCAATTCCGGCACCGCCACCGAAGCCAAGTGCCGCAACGTCGATACGAAGGCCACCGATCTCGATGGCCTGCTGGCGCTCGTGCAGCGCGAAGGCGTCGCGCTCACCGTGGTCGGCCCCGAAGCCCCGCTGGTGGCTGGCGTGGTGGATCGCTTCCGCGCCGCCGGCCTGCGCATCTTCGGGCCTACCGCGAAGGCCGCACAGCTCGAAGGCAGCAAGGCCTTCGCGAAAGATTTCCTCAAGCGCCACGGCATTCCCACCGCGGGCTACGAAGTCTTCACCGAGGTCGACGCTGCGATCGCCTACATCCGCGCGCGCACCACGCAACTGAATGACACGCGCATCGTGGTGAAGGCCGATGGCCTCGCTGCGGGCAAGGGCGTGATCGTCGCGATGAGCGTCGCCGAGGCTGAAGACGCCGTGCGCGACATGCTGGCCGGCAACGCTTTCGGCAGCGCCGGTTCGCGCGTCGTCATCGAGGATTTCCTCGACGGCGAGGAGGCCAGCTTCATCTCGATGGTCGACGGTGTGCACGCGCTGCCGATGGCCACCTCGCAGGACCACAAGCGCGTGGGCGATGGCGACACCGGCCCGAACACCGGCGGCATGGGCGCCTACTCGCCCGCCCCTGTCGTGACCCCCGAGGTGCATGCGCGCGTGATGCGCGAGGTGGTCGAACCCACCGTGCGCGGCATGGCGGCGGATGGCGTTCCCTTCACCGGATTCCTCTACGCCGGCCTGATGATCGACACCGCAGGCAATCCAAAAGTCATCGAGTTCAACGTGCGCTTTGGTGACCCGGAAACGCAGCCGGTGATGCTGCGACTCGACTCCGATCTCGTGGATCTCGTCGAAGCCGCCATCGATGGCAATCTCAATGCGGTCGAAGCCCGCTGGTCGCCCGAACCCGCACTCGGCGTCGTCATGGCCGCGAAGCCCTATCCCGAAACGCCCATCACCGGTGATGTGATCCATGGCCTCGACGCCGTGCCCGCGTTCGCGAAGGTGTTCCACGCTGGCGCCGTTCTCGACGGCGGCGCGGTGAAGACCAACGGCGGCCGCGTGCTCTGCGTGTGCGCCAAGGGTTCGGAAATCCGCGAGGCGCAGCGCAAGGCCTACGAGGCGGTCGCGAAGATCTCGTGGGCGAACGAACTGCACCGCAACGACATCGGCTGGCGCGCGGTCGCTCGCGAGCAAGCCTGAGCCAAACTCTGGAGGCGATATGAAGCTGTTCTGCTCCCTGCCCTCGCCCTTCGCGCGCAAAGTGCGCGCGCTCGCCGCCGAGAAAAACATCGCGCTTGAACTCATCGAAGTCGACGTGCTCGACCCGGCCAGCCCGGTCGCGGCGCTGAATCCGCTGCGCAAGGTGCCCTGCCTCGTCGATGACGCGGGAGAGGCCTGGTTCGACTCGGCGGTGATCTGCGAATGGCTCGATGCACACCCCGGTCCGCGGCTGCTCCCCGATGAATTCGCAGCGCGCATGCGCGTGAAGCGCATCGAAGCGCTCGCGGATGGCTTGCTCGATGCCGCTGTGCTGATCCGACTCGAAAACGTGTGGAATGGCCGAACGCCTGAGCAACGCAGCGCGGCATGGATGGATTGGCAGTGGTTGAAGGTCGAAGGCGCGATCGATGAACTGGAACGCCACATCGGTCGCCGCCGCTTTTTCGAAGGCGAGGCATTGACGCTCGCCGATCTGTCGGTTGCGTGCGCGCTGGATTGGATCGACTTCCGCCTGCCTAACCGCCCGTGGCGGGATAAAGCGCCTGCCCTCGCGGCGTGGCTCGCGGATGTTTCCAGCACACCCAGCCTTGCGAGCACTGCGCCCGCACAGCCTAAGGCCTGAGGCCCGCGGCGAATCCCGGCTCTGCTAGTGTCGCAGCGACTACGGAGCCGCCATGTCGCACAGCCAATTCGATCTTCTCGGCCAACGCCGTTTCGCGCCCTTTTTCATCACGCAAGCGCTGGGGGCGTTTAACGACAACGTCTTTAAGCAGGCGCTGGTCATCCTCATCACGGTCAAGGCCATTGGCCTGAGCGACGAAGAGCGCAGCCTATGGGCGAACGTGGCCAGTGCCCTCTTCATCCTTCCGTACTTTTTGTTTTCGGCCACTGCTGGCCAATGGGCCGAGAAATTTGAGAAGGCGCGCTCCATTCGCCGCATCAAGTTGCTGGAAATCGTGATTGCGGTGCTGGCTGCCGTGGGCTTCTGGTTGAACTCGCTGCCTTTCTTGCTCGGCGTGCTGTTCTTGCTCGGCGCGCAGAGCACGCTGTTCGGGCCCATCAAGTACGCGATCTTGCCGCAGGCGCTTAAGCCGGAAGAACTCACCGGCGGCAATGGCTTGGTCGAAATGGGCACCTTCATGGCCATTCTCGCCGGCACGCTGTTTGGCGGCTACTTGATTGCCGAGTTTGAGCAAGGCGCGTGGTATGCCTCGCTCGCGGTGATCGGCATTGCCGTCGTGGGCTATGTGGCTGCGCGCGGAGTGCCCGATGCACCGGCAACGGCACCCGAACTGGCGATCGAGCGCAATCCCTTCAAAGCCACACTCGATACGCTGCGCACACTGAAAGGCCAACGCGCCGTTTTGAATTCGGTGTTGGGTATCAGTTGGTTTTTCTTCTTTGGCGCGCTGTTTCTGGCGCAGTTGCCCAATTACGCACTGAAAGTTCTAGGTGGCGATGCCACCGTCATCTCTCTGCTGCTCACGCTGTTCTCGCTGGGCATCGGTGCGGGCTCGTTGCTCTGCGAAAAGCTTTCGCGTCGCACGGTCGAGATCGGTTTGGTGCCGCTGGGCGCCATCGGCATGACCGTCTTCGGCATCGACCTTTACCTCGCTCAACCCATCGCCTCTGTGGTGGCTGCACCTTTGGATTGGTCGGCTTTCCTGCAAGGCGAAGGACATTGGCGCATCGCGCTGGACCTCACCTTGATCGGTCTGTTCGGCGGCTTCTTCATCGTGCCGTTGTTCGCACTCATCCAGCAACGCGCGCCACGCGAGCAACTGTCGCGCGTCATCGCTGCGAACAACATTCTCAACGCCGCATTCATCGTAGTGGCGGCAGGCATGGCTGTTGTGCTGCTCAACGTGGTTGAAATCAGCATTCCGACATTGTTCTTGCTCACAGCCGTGCTGAATGCCGTCGTGGCGATCTACATCTTCAGCCTCGTGCCTGAGTTCCTGATGCGCTTCATGGTCTGGCTGCTCACACTCGCCATGTACCGCATCGATGTGCGCGGCGTGGAAGAGAACATTCCCGACGAAGGTCCGGCGCTGGTGGTGTGCAACCACGTGGGCTACATGGATGCGCTCATTTTGGCTGGCGCCATTCCGCGGCCTGTGAAGTTCGTGACCTACTACAAGATCTATCGCTTGCCGATCATGAATTGGGTGTTCCGCGCCGCCGGGGCCATTCCCATTGCCGGCAGCAAAGAAGATCCGGAACTCATGCGCCGCGCCTTCGAGCGCATTGACGAAGCACTGGCCGCAGGCGAGATCGTGGGCATCTTTCCCGAGGGCGGCCTGACCAGCGACGGCGAGATCGCGACCTTCCGTCCGGGCGTCGAGAAGATTCTCGAAGCGCGCAAAGTGCCGGTGGTTCCCATGGCACTGAAGAACTTGTGGGGCAGCCTGTTCAGCCGCCGCGATTCGCGTTTGGGGCGCATGCGCGTGCCGCGTCGATTCCGCGCCGCCATTGGCATTGAAGCGACAACGCCGGTACCGGGCGACCAAGCCACCGCAGCCATGCTCGAAGCGAAGGTGCGCGCGCTACGCGGCGAGGCGAAGTAAGCGGGAGGCTTTCCGCGCAAGCTGCTGCCATGGCGGCAAAGCGCCTGCGTCTTACCCCACCCAACCCGCAATCACGAAGAGCGCCATCACGCCCACCCAGATCACCAGAATGCGCCACACGAGGCTCATGGCGTCGCGCAGTTCAAGCAAGGCGGGCGATTGCGCGGGGCCATCTTCCGAGAAGGCGTCTTCTTCGGCCAACTCAATCGCCACGCTGGCGCGCGCGGCGGCTTCCAAGTGACCCAGCCCCAAGCGAACCCCATCGGCATGCCACTGGCGCCATGCGCCAATCACGGCGTCGAAATCCGCAGCCAAGGCCAAGGTAAGCGTCATCAACTGCGCGACCGGCCAATCCATCACGCCGAGCAGGGTGGACGCCATGCTGCCCTGCGCTTCCGGCAAGCGCTGCCTTGCGGCCCCTTGAGCGGAAAGCGCCACCAAGCGATAGGCCAAGGCCCCAACCGGGCCCAACACGAGAAACCAGAACAGCGGGCCGAACCAACGCCACAAGGCACAGCGGAATACCGCCTCCACCAGAGGGCCGCCTTCCACCAAGGCATCGTCGCGCTGCGGAAACAGATGTTGCGCGGCTTCGCGACGCGCCTCGGCACCCGAAGCATCAACCAGCGCGTCCACATCCAAATCCAGATCGCGCGGGCCCCACGAATAGAACAGCACGGTCAAGCCCAACAGAAGGCTCGGCAGGCCGTAGGCCCAGCCCGACAGCCACCATTGCAGCGCCGCCAAAGCAATCAAGGGCAGCGCTAAACCGATCCAAAGCGCGGCATTACGCAAGCCGCTGCCGCTGCGGCTAAGCACACCCAACCAACCCACGAACCAATCGTGGTGGCGCAGAACCGCCAAAGGCTTGGCCAAGTGGCCCAGCAGCAAGGCGGTGATGACAGCAACCAGAGTGATCGACATGGTCATTCGTGTGGTGCGGGCACTCAGTCTAGCGCTGAGTGGCCGCTCCTCCTGCCATCCAGGCTTCAATCAGGGAGCGGGCAATCGAGAGCCGCGGCGAAAACGCCAAGGGCGGCGGCTCCCCCGAGGACGGAGCATCGCTCGCGGCCAAGCCCGCGGCCACTTCTTCACGCGTAAACCAGCGCGCGTCTTCCAACTCGTCTCCGGCCACGGGGTCCGACGCATCGGCGTCAGCTTCAGCAAAGAAGCCGAGCATCAAAGCCGAAGGGAAAGGCCAAGGCTGCGAGTCGGCATAGCGCACCTGCCGCACGCGAACGGCGGTTTCTTCGAAGACTTCACGCGCCACGGTCTGCTCAAGTGATTCGCCGGGCTCGACAAAACCGGCCACCACCGACCAGCGTCCCGCAGGCCAGCGCGCCTGACGCCCGAGCAACAGACGATCACCCGAACTCACCGCCACGATGATCGCGGGGTCAGTGCGAGGATAAGACTCCAAGCCACAGTTCGGGCATCGAACCGACCATCCGGCTTGGCGCGTTTCAACAGAGTTTCCGCAAGCGCCGCAATGACGCGACCGGCGTTGCCAATTCAGCACACCCGCTGCCATCGCAAACAGGGCTGCTTCCGTTTCTGGCCATTGCATACCGGCGCGGCGCAAATCACAGGTGGGCGTACCGTCAGCCAAGCACTCCAAGGCAAAGCAAGCTTGCTCACCGGCCATGCCTAGAAACACTGCGGCGGCAGGACGCTCAGCGGCAATCGCCGGGCCCACACCCCACGCATCGAGGTGGCCCTCGTCCAGCGCGCGTGATTCGGCATCCAAGCGCAACACACGAGCGCGCGGCCAAAGCGCATCAAGGGCGGCAGGCTCATCGCGAAGATGCGCAGCGCGCTCGATGCTTCCGCCAACAAAGGCGAATCCCGACAAACTCACACTGAAAAGCTGCTGCCGCAGCCGCAGGTGGTCTTGGCGTTCGGGTTGCGAATCACGAACTGCGAGCCGGTCAGGCTCTCTCGATAATCCACTTCAGCACCCATCAGGTACTGCAGGCTGAGCGGGTCGACGACCAGCGTCACGCCATCACGCTGCACGGCCACGTCGTCTTCGCTGCGCGCTTCATCAAACTCGAAGCCGTACTGGAAGCCCGAGCAGCCGCCACCGGAAATGAACACGCGCAGCTTCAACTCGGGGTTGCCCTCGTCGGCAATCAGCGCGGCCACCTTCGCTGCAGCCGCAGGGGTGAAGCCGACTGGCGCTTCCAGATCTTGGTAACTCGGACTGTTCATGGTCACCATGTGGCGGCGGGGTAGCGCTTATTCAAGCGCATTGCAGGTCAAGCCCGTGTCGCTTCGCGCTCGGCGGTGCTGCGGCCTGCATGGATATCGGTGACGGTCGCGGTGGGCACTTCGGCACCCGCGCGATCACGGTGCACCAAGCGGCCACTGACCGAGGCGCCCGCCGCCATTTCGACCACGGTGTAGAACAAAGAGCCTTCGACACGCGCTTCGGGGCCAAGCTCCAGCCGCTCGGTGGCATGCACATCACCCACGACGGTGCCGTTGATGATGACCACCGGCGCGTGCAGCTCGCCTTCCACGCGACCACGATTAGCGACAGTGACGCTGGCAGCAGTGCCGTCTTCGGCGATCGCACGGCCAATAAGCTGCCCTTCAAGGTAAAGCCCGCCGGAAAAACGCAGATCTCCACGCACAACAACCTGCGGACCAATAAGTGTGTCGACGCTGACGCCGCCGCGAGCGGGGCGAGCCTTTGAGTTGCCAAAGCCAAGCATGGGATTACCTAGATAGAGATCAGGGAGTGCTGGGCGCCTGCCAAGGCACCGTCGATTCGAAACGATTGCCGCCACCTTCCAAGGTGACCCGCACGCGCTGCGGAGTGAAGCCCGCCGGCAGCACGATGCTGCCTTCAAGTTTCTGGAAGTAGCGGAAAGAGTACTCCTGCCCCAGCGTAGCGCTTGAAGACTGCCGAAGTGTGTCCCAGTCCAAAGTCTTCAACACGCCGCCACTCACACCCTCCACGGCGAAGCGCAAACGCCCGGCACTCACCGCACCACGGTTCAGGTTTTGGGTCAGCGTGAGGGCATAGCGCCAGCTCCCGCCGGCCTCTGGGCGGAACTCGGCGGCATGCACCGACAGGCCGCGACGCTGACCGGTGGCGCCCACGAGGCGCTCGTAGAACTCCACATCGGCGCGCAGGGCTGCGATCTCTTCGTCCCGCTCAGCCAGAGTGAGCTGAACCTCGGTATTGGCCGCGCGACTGATCTGGTCCGAGCGCGACAGGGTGGCGATGCGCTGCTTTGCGCTCTCTAACTCCACCCCGCGATCGGCATAGTCCTCTTCGAGCTGCGCGTGAATTTCGCGCAGGGCCACGAGTTCGGGCCCAGCAAGCCACTGCATCCAGCCCCAAAGCAGCACAAGGCTGAGCGGCCAGCCCAGCAGCACGGCCCAGCGCCCCCGCGCATTGGTACGGGGCACCACCACAAAACGCGAGTTATCGGGGCGTGGGCTGCTCACGGCGATCCGGGGCGGCAAGGGGCAACCGGTATGCCCTGCCTTTCAGCAACGGTCAAGCTCATCTGCGCA
>JAIXVL010000267.1 GCA_027483045.1 Lysobacteraceae bacterium | reverse complement strand
CGTGATCGGCAGAGAGATCAGCGAACTACCGGCCTTGCTCGACACCGTGGCCAACGCCATGGCACACAACACCAGTGCCAAAGCCGCTGCCGATACTGCATTGCATGATTTAGCTGCGCAGAGCGCGGGGCTTTCACTGGCCCGCTTCTTGGGTGGCGGTGAGGTGCAGGCGCTGGCCACCGATGTGACCATCAGCGTGAATGATGTCGCCAAAATGGTGGGCGATGCACACGATGCCTTGGCACTCGGATTCACCGCGCTCAAGGTGAAGGTGGGCAAAGTGATTGCCGAAGACTTGGCACGCATTCGTGCCATTCATGCCGCCGTGGCGGGCCGCGCCACTTTGCGCCTAGATGCCAATCAGGGCTGGACGCCTGAAGAAGCGGTGGCGGCTCTGCTGGCCATCGAGGCCGAGGGCATCGTCTTGGAGCTGGTTGAGCAACCGGTGAAGGGTGATGACTTGGAGGGCCTGCGTTTCGTTCGAGAGCGTGTGCGCACGCCGGTGATGGCCGATGAGGCGGTGTTCTCGCTGCGCGAGGCACAGCGTGTGCTGTGCGAGAACGCAGCGGGCATTCTCAACATCAAGCTCATGAAGTCGGGCGGGCTGGCGGGCGCTTCGCGCATTGCGGCGCTGGCTTCGGAACAAGGCGCGCCATGCATGATGGGCTGCATGTTGGAAAGCAGCATCGGCGTGGCGGCCGCAGCGCACTTTGCAGCCGCACACAGCGCGACGGTCACCCTCATCGACTTGGACAGTCCTGCACTCGGCCAGTTCGATCCGGTCGATGGCAACACGCGTTTCGACCACGCTCGCATCCACTTGGGCGACACTCCGGGTTTGGGTATCCGCGGCATTGCCGGTTTGCAGTTCATCCATCCTTGAACCACTTCTCACGGCACTAGGTGATTGATGCGTTTCGTTCCTGCTCTTTTTGGTGTCTTCGCGCTCGCCTTTGTGATCTCGGGCTGCGCCAGCCTTGACGGTGGATCTGTCGCCAAATCACCACCCGAAACGCCCCGCACTCCAGCAGCACATGCCTCGTGGCCAGACGCAAATTCGCGACAGCTGATCGTAGTGCTCACACCCGGCTGGGATGCAGCGGAAGGCCGCTTGGCACGCTTCTCGCGTGCTGATGACGGGCAGTGGATTCCGGTGGGCGAGAGTTTCGATGTGACCGTGGGCCGCAGTGGCGCAGCTTGGGGTCGTGGCCTGCACCCCGCGCAAAGCGATGGCCCGCAGAAGCAAGAAGGCGATGGTCGTGCTCCCGCCGGCGTCTTTGCTTTGGGCATCGCGTTTGGCTACGCCGAGGGCGCACGCAGTGGGCTGGCCTACCGCGCAATGACGAGCGAGGATTGGTGCATTGATGTGCCCGGCTCTCCGCTCTACAACCAGCTGGTGAACACCAGTGTTGTGGGAGCACGCGCGATTGAAGGCAGCACCGAGCCCATGCGCCGCGACATCCACAAAGAAGGTGATCAGCGCTATCGCTTAGGCTTCGTGATTGAGCACAACGCGGAAGGCGCGGATCGCGGCGGCAGCTGTATTTTTGCGCACCTATGGAAAGCCCCTGGCGTGCCGACAGCGGGATGCACAGCAATGAGCGACGAGAACATGCAAGCCGTGCTGGCGTGGCTGGACCCAGAAAAAACGCCGCGCTTTGTTCTTCTGCCTGTGAGTGAATACGCCCGCCTGCAACCCGCGTGGCAATTGCCCGCCCCGAACAAACCGGATCGCCACGAATGAGTTCTGCTTGGAAAGTGTTTATCGGCCTGCTGCTGGGTGCGGTCTTGGGATTGCTGCTGGGCGCCTTGGCGCCCGACCTCGCCGTGCAGACGGCGGCCCTTGTGCGCCCCGTGGGTACCCTGTGGTTGAACGCACTGCAGATGACCATCGTTCCCTTGGTGGTGTCCCTGCTGATTCTTGGCGTAGCCCAAGCCAGCGATGCCGCCGCATCGGGCCGCATCGCGCGGCGCACGATGGTCTGGATTCTTGGCTTGGCTACGGGCGCTGCGGTGTTCACGGCACTGCTCGCGCCACTGGTGCTCTCACTGTTTCCGCACAGTCCCGAGCTGATGGAGGCCCTGCATGCGGCGAGCGGTGGCGTGCAGGCACCGCAGGGCAGCTTTGCAGCAAGCATTGCTGCGCTGATCCCCACCAACGCGATTGCCGCAGCAGCGCAGGGCGCCATCGTTCCCTTGGTGGTGTTCACGCTGTTCTTCGCTTTTGCTCTCACGCGAATTGAAGAGAGCAAGCGCGCGCCCGTCTTGGCTCTGGCACAAGGCGTGGCCGACGCGATGATCGTGATCGTGCATTGGGTGTTGAAGGCCGGGCCCATCGGCGTCTTCGCACTCATCCTGCCGGTCACGGTGCAGGCCGGCGGTAGCGTACTTGGCGCGCTCGGCATCTATGTCTTGATGCAGGTCATTACGTACACCTGCATCACCGTCCTGCTGTATGTGATTGCGCCCATGGGCAATGGCGAACCGCTGCGTCGCTTCGCGAGCGCCATTCTTCCTGCACAAGTCGTGGCCGCCAGCACACAGAGTTCGCTGGCCAGTCTTCCTGCGATGCTTGATGTCTGCGCCAATCGTTTGGGCTATCCACCACAGGTGGGTGCGCTCGTGCTGCCCATGGCCGTGTCGCTGTTCCGCATCACCAGCCCCGCGCAATACCTGGGCGTAGTGACCTTTATCGCTTGGGCCTATGGCATCGATCTCGGCATCGCCACCATTGCGACCTGCGTGCTGCTCTCGGTCGTCATCAGCCTGGGCTCGGTGGGTTTGCCGGGTCAAGCCAGCTTCATGGGCACCAATGTGCCGGTGGTGCAGGCCGCAGGTTTGCCCGTCGAGCCGCTCGGTTTGTTGCTGGCCGTCGATCTGATTCCCGATGTGTTCTCCACCGTGGGTAATGTCACCGCCGATGTGACCGTGGCAAGCAAAGTGGCGCGTGCCGAGGCCGAACACGGCACATCACCGCCGAGCTGAACCGTCGCTCGCGGCTCTTGGCTGTGGCACTGTGCGGCTTCGTCCACGCCACGAAGCCACCATGCTCCTGACACCTCTGCTTCTTGCTTCTGCCATCGCCTCGGGCGCCAACGATTGGGCCACGCCGGCCGAGACCAGTGGCTACACGCAAACACCGCGCTACGCCGAAACCATGGGGTACTTCGAGCGCTTGGATGCCGCGAGCCCACAAGTCGCGATGTTCGACTTCGGCAGCAGCGCGCAAGGTCGCGCGATGAAGGCGGTGATTGTGTCGAGCGATGGAGCAAAGACGCCCACCGAAGCGCACGCCACCGGCAAGCCCATTGTGTTCATTCAAGCCGCAATTCACCCCGGCGAGAACGAGGGCAAAGACGTGCTGATGGCCTTGGTGCGTGACCTCACGGTGAGCGGCAAGTACGCCGATCTGGCCGACAACGCAGTGTTGGTCTTGGTGCCCATCTTCAATGTCGATGGGCATGAACGTTTCTCGCCCAACAACCGCATCAATCAGAACGGCCCGGAAGCCATGGGCTGGCGCGCCACCGCGAACAACTTGAACCTCAACCGCGACTACACCAAGGCTGACTCGCCCGAAATGCAGGCGTGGATCGGTTTGTGGAAGGCATGGAACCCCGACCTTTTGGTGGACATGCACAACACCAATGGCGCCGACTACCAGTACGCCATGACTTGGGCCTTCGAAACCGCGCAGAACATCGACCCTGCATTGACCGAGTGGCAAACCCGTTTCTTTGATGGCGAAGTAAAGCCCGCACTTGAGAAGAAAGGCTGGCCCATCACCTTCTACATTAGCCTGAAAGACAGCAACGACATACGTGCAGGCTTGCTTGAAGGGGCTTCCGGGCCGCGCTTCTCAGTCGGCTATGCAGCTGCAGTGAATCGCCCCGGCCTTCTGCTTGAAACGCATATGTTGAAGGACTTCAAAACACGCGTCGAAGTGAATGAAGACCTGCTCGTCGAGATGCTGCGTGCATTAGAGACCGATGGCGAAAGCCTGCAAGCTGCAAACGCAACGGCTGATGCTCGACGCTTTGCGGAAGGCGCTGCAGTGCCCCTGGCATTTGGCTTGAGTGAGGCCACGGTAGAGCGCGATTTCCTTGCGGTGACCGACACCCGCACGCCCAGCGACATCTCCGGCGGCACGTGGGTGCAGTACGACCCCAGCAAGCCCATTACCTTGCGTGTGCCGGTGCAGGCCGAAGTCACAGTGACCGCAGAAGCCGCAGCGCCTGCCGCCTATGTTGTTCCCCCGCAGTGGTCAGCAGTGATCGAGCGCTTGCAACTGCATGGCATTGCGATGCAACGCATTGAAGCAGCAAGCACGGTGAATGCCGGTCGCTATCGCTTTGGAAAAGTGGCTTGGGCGCCGCGCCCGTTCGAGGGTCGCCACGCCATCACCGAGTTGGAGCAAACGTTGGAAACT
>JAIXVL010000118.1 GCA_027483045.1 Lysobacteraceae bacterium | reverse complement strand
GCTAACCAGAAGGCCACACCAAAGGCCAGATAGGCACCCAGGGGACCAAGAACCGCAGCCGGCGGCAGGTCTTCTTGGCTGTGCTCCACGGCGAACAAGGCATTCATGACGACGCCCGTACCCACCATGGCCCAAGTGAACAGGCCGGCGTAGCGCAGGAGGTGGGTGTGGGTCATCCGGGGAAGCATGGCCCCATCCTAAACGGCTGGTCGCCGGCCGACTTGCCCCGAAAGTCACGCACTGAGGCACATCTGGGGTGCCTAAGCCGGGCCACGTGCGATACTGCGGCCCTGCCCTCACACCGGAAGCTTGGAGCCACGGAATGCCGATCCTGATCCGCGATGTGCGCGAGAACGAGCTGGAGCTCGTGATGGCGCTCAACAACTCCGCGGGACCGTCGATCCTTCCGATGGATGCAGAAAAAGTCCGCTTCTTCTGGGAAAACGCCGACTACTTCCGCGTAATGGAACAAGATCAGGTCGTGACCGGCTTCCTTGTGGGCTTCAATCACGATGCGCCACATGACAGTCCGAACTTCCGCTGGTTCAAGGAGCGGCATCGGGATTTCCTCTACATCGACCGCATCGTCATTGCCGCGGCGCGGCGCGGCGGCGGCCGAGGCCGTGCCTTCTACGCGGATGCCATGAGCTTTGCCGAACCGCGCTGGTCGGCCCTCTGCTGCGAAGTGTTTCTCGGTGTCGGTTACGACCCCGCCTTGCTGTTCCACGGCAGCTTCGGCTTCCGCGAAGTGGGGCAGCAGACCATGGACGGCACAGGCCTGCGCGCCTGCATGTTGATGAAGGACCTCTGCAGCCACGAATGGATTGAGGCCACGTACGGCGACACCCTTCCCAATGAGCCCTGGCTGGCGGCCCGAAAAGCGCCGTCCACCGAGCAACAACCCGCGAGCAGCAGCTGAGAATGGCCAGCCCTTCCCCCACCGCCCTACCCAATTACGAGCAAGCGGGCGAACTTAAGTTTGGCCAGGTCGGCATTGCCAACCTGCGTGTGCGCGACCTCGACGTTGCTCAGCTCGCCGCAGAAATGCGCGAACGCGTGGAGCGCGCGCCCAAGTTGTTTGCCCGCGCGGCGGTGATTCTGGATTTCGGCGGGCTAAGCCATTGTCCTGATGAAAACATCGCAAGGGCTCTGGTCTCCGCGCTTGAGGCGGCCGGCGTTCATCCCATTGCACTGGCCTATGGCACACCGGAAGTCGATGCCTTGGCCGAGCGCCTTGGCTTGCCGGTTCTGGCCAAGTTCCGCGCCTCCTACGAGCGAAGCAGCGAATCGGCTGCGCCACCAGAGCCTTCGCCGGCGCGCGCCGCCGACCCTTCACCGGTCCGCGAGGTCACGCCCGCCAGCCCCGACGCTGAGCCGGGCTTGGTGCATAGCCTTCCTATTCGCTCCGGGCAGCAAGTGTTTGCCGCCAACCGCGACCTGACGGTGTTGAATACCGTCGGCGCAGGCGCAGAAGTGCTGTCGGATGGATCGATCCATGTTTACGGCGCGCTTCGCGGCCGCGCGCTCGCGGGCGCTTCCGGTTTCACCGGCGCTCGAATTTTCTGCCGCGAGTTTCATGCCGAACTCGTGGCGATCGCCGGGCACTACAAAGTGCTCGACGACGTCCCCGCTGAACTGCGCGGCAAACCCGTGCAGATTTGGCTCGACGGCAACGACATCCTGCAAATCCAGCCGCTGGCTTGAACGCCACACTAAGACGGAGAAACGACATTGGCTGAAATACTGGTAGTGACCTCGGGTAAGGGCGGCGTTGGCAAGACGACCACCTCGGCCAGCATCGCCTCGGGCTTGGCCCGTTCGGGCAAAAAAGTGGCCGTCATCGATTTCGATGTGGGCCTGCGCAACCTCGACCTGATCATGGGCTGCGAGCGTCGCGTGGTGTACGACTTCGTGAACGTCGTGCACGGCGAAGCCTCTCTGAAGCAGGCCCTGATCAAGGACAAGCGCATTGATTCGCTGTTCGTGTTGGCAGCGTCGCAAACGCGCGACAAAGACGCGCTTACGAAGGAAGGTGTCGAGAAGGTCCTGAAGGATCTGGCAGACGATGGCTTTGACTTCATCGTTTGCGACTCGCCGGCAGGTATCGAGAAGGGCGCGTTTCTGGCCATGTATTTCGCCGATCGCGCCTTGGTCGTGGTGAACCCCGAAGTGTCCTCGGTGCGCGATTCCGACCGCATTCTTGGCTTGCTGCAGTCGAAGACGCGCCGCGCCGAGAACGGTGAGCGCATCGAAGAGCATCTGCTGCTCACGCGCTACAACCCGGAGCGCGTCGAGAAAGGCGAGATGCTTTCCATCGGCGACGTGGAAGAAATTCTTGGCTTGAAGGTCATCGGCGTCGTGCCGGAATCTTCCGATGTGTTGCAGGCTTCGAACGCTGGCAATCCCGTCATCTTTGATGAGCAAAGCCTCGCAGGCCAAGCCTATACCGACGCCGTGGCGCGACTGCTGGGTGAGCAACGCCCAATGCGCTTCACGACAGTGGAGAAGAAAGGCTTCTTCGCCAAGATGTTTGGAGGCTGACCATGGGCCTTTTTGACTTTTTGCTGGCCAAGAAACCAGCCACGGCCTCTCTGGCCAAGGAGCGCCTGCGCATCATCGTGGCGCAGGAACGCAGCCATCGCGGCGGCCCCGACTACTTGCCACTGCTTCAGCGCGAGTTGCTCGAAGTCATTCGCAAGTACGTCAACGTGGACGTCGATGCGGTGAAGGTGGATCTGGTCAAAGACGGCGAGCACGATGTGCTCGATATCTCCGTGTCTTTGCCGGAAAAGAACGCGGGCGGATAATGCTCGAAGCGGCCAGCCCCGGCGCGCGTGCCGGGGCAGCTTCAGAGGCCACGATGGTTGTCACTCTCGCCGACATCGGTTTTCCCGCAGCATCGGATTTGTTGGCGCGATTCGGTATCGAGCTCGTTCAAGTCGAAACCGACAAATCGATCCCCGGCAGCTTCTGGGGTGATTCCGAGGCCGGAATCATCGGCCCCCGCGTGTACGCCAGAGCAGACACCCCGGTGCATTCCCTGCTGCATGAAGCGGGACATCTGATCGTGGTTGAGCCCTCCCGGCGCAACACCATTCACACCGACGCCAGCGATTCCCAGCGCGAAGAAGACGCCACCTGTTACCTGCAACTCCTCCTTGCCGACGCCCTGCCCGGGTTTGGTCGCGAGCGCGCGTTCGCCGATATGGATGCGTGGGGCTACACCTTTCGTTTGGGCTCGGCCAAGGCTTGGTTCGAACGGGATGCCGAGGATGCGGAGGCCTTTCTTCGTGCGCTACCGCACTTACACGGCCTGCTTCCCTGAGCGACCTGCTGCAACGCGGCAAGTATCATGGTGCACAACGGAAACGAGGCGTAGCATCGGGCCTCGGTATCCGGGGAGTCATGCCGCTTCGGCGTGGCGGGTACCTTCAGGAGAACACTGCATGAGATCCCTGCTGTGCCTTACTCTGGCCTTTGCTGCGACTACTGCGGTCGCCGCAGATGCGCCACCGCCCATCGGAAGCGTTCCGCCCGATCAATTGATCAAAGACCTTGATCGCAATGGCAACGGCTGCCTTGATTTGGAAGAAGGCCGCAACTACGCGAGCCGCCGATTCCACATCCTTGACGCGAACGGGGATGAAAACGTGGATGCCACCGAAGCGCCACCTGGCCCGATGGAAACGACAAACGATCGCCCCGTTAGCCTTGCCGCATGGCAAGACGCGTATCACACGCGCTTCGCAAGCTTTGATGGTGATGCAAATAGCTGCTTGAACGCCGAGGAAATCACGAAAGGCCGTGCTGCGCTCGGCACCGGAGGTGCCCAATGATTCGCTCACTCTTTGCGCTCGGGCTGACCGCAGCCCTGCTTTCCGTCTCGTCACCTGCGCTAGCCGACAGCACCATTCGCTGCGAATCCAGCGATGGCAATTGGCGCGCTTGCCCAGTGGATACGCGCGGCGGCGTCACGCTCAGTCGCCAACTCAGTCACTCGGGCTGCTGGCAAGGCGACACTTGGGGCTACGACCGCAACCGCATTTGGGTGACAAACGGTTGCCGCGCCGAGTTTCGCGTGGGCTCTTCCAACCAGTCTTCCCGCGGTAACAACAATGGCGCGATTGCTGGCGCTCTGATTGTGGGTGCCATTGCAGGTGCAGTGATCGCCAACCACAACGACCGGGACGATCATCGCAACGATCGGCCAAACTGTGGGCCACGCGGTTGCGATGATTATGGTTGGGGCTCGTCGCGCCGCTTCACCTGCGAGTCGCGCAACGGAAATCTGCAGTGGTGCGGCGAACGTGTCGGCAGGAGAGATCAAGTCGATGTATCGCGCCAACTCAGTCGCGGCGAATGCCAGTACGGGCGCACATGGGGCGTCGATCGTGGCGAGGTGTGGGTTGATCGCGGTTGTCGCGCTGAGTTCGTTGTTTCCAGTCGTTGATCGACTGAAGCCTCCGTCACTGGCGTGACGGAGGCTTGGCGGCGCAAGATGCAGGCTCTTCTTTTTCTGGATGCTTATGGGCCTTCATCAAACCAGCGGGCGCTGGCGTTACGGCCTGTTGTTGGCTCTGATCACTGCCGGATGCTGGGCCACGTTGCCGGTGGCCTTGAAGGTGTCACTTGAGCAGGTCGATGCCATCACACTGACTTGGTTTCGCTTCCTCGTGGCCGCAGTGCTGATGGGCGCGTGGCTTGCGTGGCGAGGCAGCCCATTGGCGCCTTATCGCTCGCTTGGCACAAAGCACCGTTGGATGCTGGCTTTTGCTGGGCTCATGCTGCTCGGCAACTACGTGTTCTATTTGCTTGGCGTACAACACACCACGCCTGCGAATGCGCAATTGCTGATCCAACTGGCTCCGCTGCTGATGGCCTTGGGTGGCATCGTGGTGTTCAAGGAGCGCTTCCAATGGGGGCAATGGCTGGGTTTAGGGCTGATCGTTTCAGGGCTACTGCTCTTCTTCGATGAGCAAAGACAAGGACATGGCGACGGCTACGTGCATGGCGCACTCTTGGTTGTGCTCGCCGCAGTGGTGTGGGCCATGTATGCCCTGATCCAAAAGCAGTTGCTGGTACGCCTCTCTTCGCCAGCCATTCTTTGGGCCATCTACGTGCTTTCGGCCCTGGTGCTGTGGCCGTTCGCCTCGCCCAGCGTCTTGCTCAAGGTGGACGGCTTGCATGCGGCCTTGCTGGCTTACTGTGCGCTCAACACCTTGGTGGCCTATGGCGCATTCGCCGAAGCATTGGCCCATTGGGAGGCCTCGCGTGTTTCGGCCATTCTCGCCATGACGCCCGTGCTCTGCGTGGCGTCGGTGGCCGCGGTGCATGCCTTGTGGCCCACACTCATCGCCAGCGAGCGCATTGGTCTTGCCGGTTGGATCGGCGCAGGCTTGGTGGTTGCCGGCTCGGCTGCAGCCAGTTTGCTCTCACGCAGCAAGTCTGTCGAAAGCGTTGCTGCAGAAGGCGAACGCGCCTAGCCTTAGCGCACCTTCCGCTTGCTGGAGTTGGCCATGCGCCTGCGCTGCACCGTACTTGCCCTTTCGCTTGCTGCTGCCTGCCTTGCGCACGCATCAGAAACGCCGCCCGCCAACGAAACCGCCGATCAGTTCGCCGCACGGGTGAATGCCATCTTCGCCGAGTACTTTGAAGAAGGCACCTCGGCCGCTTGGCTTTCTCAGACATACATCAATGGCGACACCGCTCGTGTGGCATCGCTGGTGAATGAACGCGGCATCACCCGCTTCAACACCCTGCTTGAGCAAGCCAAACGCTTTGAAGGCCAGCCGATGTCCGCCGCAACGGCGCGCACGATTGCGCTGCTGAAACTGGGCACTTCGATGCCCGCACCGCGAGACGCAAAGAAGCTGAAAGAGTTGGCGGAAATCGCCACGCGACTCGACCAGACATACGGCGCAGGACAGTGGTGCGAGGGCGAGGGCCCGGCCAAGAAGTGCCAGAACATCAGCCAAATCACCGAAACGCTGGCCAGCAATCGTGACTACGACGCGCAGTTGGCGGCGTGGCAGGGTTGGCACACGATTTCCGTGCCGATGCGTCGCGATTACCAGCGCTTTGTCGAGTTGACGAACGAAGGCGCTGTCGAAATGGGTTATGCCAACACCGGAGCCATGTGGCGCTCGGGCTATGACATGCCTGCCGATGCTTTCGCAGCCGAAACAGATCGTCTTTGGGGCCAAGTGCAACCGCTGTATGAGCAGTTGCAGTGCTACACCCGCGAGAAGTTGGTGGCGCGCTATGGCGCCGAGAAAGGCCAAGTCAACGGCCTCTTGCCCGCTCACTTGATGGGCAACCTGTGGCAACAGG
>JAIXVL010000142.1 GCA_027483045.1 Lysobacteraceae bacterium | reverse complement strand
GTCCGCTTCACTTCCTCCACCGTTGAGCGTGAGGATCAGGCTGCGATGATCCGGATCACCGTAGCGATGGGTCACCGAGTAGCTGCCATTGCGCGGATCGCCGTCGAAGTAGTAATCGCGACGATCAAGGCCAGAGGTATTGCTGTGTTGTTTATCGCGCAGTTCCAACGAGAGAAACCAATCGTCACCGCCGTGGTTCAGCACACCGTAAGCCATGCGCCCATCGCCCGCCGAACGCTGCCCAAGATCGAAGAGCACTTCGGTGGGTGACTGCTGCTTCAACACCACATTGATCACGCCGGCAATGGCGTCAGAGCCATACAGCGCAGACGCGTCATCGCGCAGTATCTCAATGCGATCGATGGATTCCATCGCGATGAGGCTCAGATCGACGGCCGTTCCGCCGCGCACTTGCGAGTCATCGTCGTAGACCGATGCTCCTTGGTGCAGGCGCTTGCCATTGATCAACACCAGCACCTGATCCGCCTTCAAGCCATTCAAGGTGAATGGTCGAACGTGGTCCGTGATGTCATCAATGGTGGCGAAGGCATAAGTGAACGCAGGAACCAGATGATTCAAAGCCTTTGGAAGCTCGGTGTAGCCAGAGCGGCGCAGTTGGCTCCCACTGATGATGTCGACAGGCACCGTGGCGCGCCCGAGGCGGTTATCGACCGTGCGGCTCCCCACCTGAAGTTTGACCTGCAGCAGTTCCTCAAGGGAAAGATCGAACAGATCTACTTCGCCTGCAGCAGCCACAGGAAAACAGGGAATCGCCAAGATGAGCGCGAGGCACCGCGGCAAACGGCGCAAGCGAAACCCAGTCTTCTCCAATGCCTTGGAAACCATCCGAAGTACTCCGCTTCTGACCCCCCGCGTAACCTTACTCCGGGCGCAAAGAAACGCAATTCGTCAGTCGGCGGGACACCCCTGTGCCGCACGCCCCCCGCGCCGAGACAAAACATCGCCCATGCCATCGCCGCCGGTGAGGCTGGTGACGTGACGTCAGTCCAATCTGCCTTCGTGCGGTAGCGCATCCACCGCCAGTTCGAACGCGATGAACAGCGTGCACGGCACCTCGCTGACGCACAGCGCCTGGTGTGCAAGTCCCGGCGGACCGTAGGCGTAGTCGCCGACATTGAGTGTCGAAGCCGCGTTACCGGCGTACTTCACTTCAAGCCGGCCGGACAACAGGATCATCCGCTCCGCCGAGGTATGCGAGTGCGGCGCAATGCGGTAGCCCGGCGGCACACGCAGCAGGACGTCGGCATTCGCCTGTGCCGGGTCGCCGCGCAACACCGCCAACTCACAGCCAGGCGCAAACACCGGCGGACAACCCGCCCAGGACAAGCTTGGATCGGCTGGACTGATCGCCAAGGCTCGCGCGGAAGCCGGCGTCGCGGGTTCGGCAGCAGCCACCACCGCGTTCACTCCGACAGCCAGCAGCAGGAGAATCACGGTCGTTTTCTGCAGTTTTCTCGAGATCATGGTCATCTCCTGATGGCGATAAGGTTATCCGGCCTTGCCAGCGGCCAGCGCTTGAACATCGGCCGCGCGCAACGGCTGGCCGCCAATCGCCCAGTCGCCGCCGAGGAACTCGTTGATTCGCACCCAGGTCACTGGGCGCATGTTTTCGCCCTCGACCTCAATCATCGCTGCGGTTACCTTGGCGATGAGCTGTTCCTTCTGGGCTGGGCTGAACACGTCTTTGATTACGTCGATCGTTACCAGTGGCATGACATCTCTCCTGTGTGCTGGGTGGGTGCGCCGGTGCCGAAGCACCAGCCACTGCAGGCTCGCATGGCAGCGAACGGCACACTTGAAGGACTTCTGGAGATGCCGTGGAGATGTTTGGGAGACTGAAGCCGGCCGGACGATGAGCCGAGCATGATTTATCGGTTCGGACCCTTTGAGCTGGATACGGATCAGGCGGAGCTGCGCGAAGGCGCGCAGCGACACCCCTTGGAACCGCAGGTCTTCGCCGTGCTCGCATTGCTGGTCGAGAACCGCGAGCGTCTGGTGTCCAAGGACGAAATCATCGAGACGGTTTGGGATGGCCGCGTGGTCTCGGACTCGGCGATCGCCAGCCGCTTGAAGGCAGTCCGCCGCGCGTTGCGCGACGATGGCAAATCGCAGCGCTACATCCGGACGATCCAGCGCCGCGGCTTCCGCTTCGTCGCTGAAGTCACCTCGCACTCCGCCCGCAGAAGCGCTACCGCGACATGCGTAAGCCCGCCGATGGAAGACTCCGGCATTGCACCCGCGATGAATTCGCAACCGTCGGTCGCCGTGCTTCCGTTCGCACTGAGCGGCGACTCCTCACGCTACCCGGCGCTCGGAGACGCGTTGGCCCACGACTTGATCGCCGAACTGGCGCGATTGCATTGGTTGTTCGTGACCGCGCGGGGATCGTCGTTCCGATTCCGCTCGCCGGATGCTGACGTGGTCGCCATCGGTCGAATGCTCGGCGTGAGATACGTACTGTGCGGTGCGGCCGAACTTTCCGGCGCACATCTGGCAGTGAACGTCGAGCTCGCGGATACGCGCGATGGCCGCGTCCTCTGGGCGGACCGCTTCGCTGGCTCGGTCGATGATGTCCATGCGATACGCGCGGCGATCAGTGCGCGCATGCTGTCTGAACTCGAGATCCGGATTCCACTGCACGAGGCAACACGCGCGCGCTCGGTGGCCACCGAGCAACTCGATGCTTGGGCCGCCTACCACCTTGGCCTGCAGCACATGTTTCGCTTCAATCGAACAGACAACGCGGCAGCCCGCGCACTGTTCGACCGCGCGATCGGGCTCGATCCCGCGTTCGCCCGGGCGCATGCCGGCCTGTCATTTGTGCATTTCCAGTCGGCATTCCTGCGTCACTCGGACGACGTCGCAGCGCAGACCGCGGCTGCTCGACGCTGCGCCGAGCGCGGCTTGGAACTCGACCCGCTCGATCCATTCGTGAACTTCACGATGGGGCGGTCCTATTGGCTACACGGCGATCTCGATAGCAGTCTCGGTTGGCTCGAACGGGCCACCCACATCAGCCCCAACTACGCGCAAGGCATCTACGCCCGTGCGTGGGCAGAAGCGCTGGCGGGCCGTCCGATCCATTCCCGGGAACACGTCGATCTGGCCATGCGCCTGAGCCCGCTCGACCCGATGCACTACGCGATGCTGGCCACGCGGGCGTTGACCCACATGGCGCTCGACGAACACCCGGCTGCAGCGGACTGGGCGGATCGCGCCGCGCGCTCGCCGGGCGCGCACGTCCTGATCGCGATGATCGCCGCCGCCGCACATGC
>JAIXVL010000045.1 GCA_027483045.1 Lysobacteraceae bacterium | reverse complement strand
GCCGCTCGCACACTCGTGGTGGAAACCATCGCCGGTGCGGCGCGCATGCTCAAAGAAAGCGGTGAGTCCGCCACCACGTTGCGCCAACGCGTGACGTCGCCGAACGGCACCACCCAAGCCGCGCTCGAAGCCTTTGCCGAAGGTGGCTTCACGCCGCTCGTCGCGACGGCCATTCACGCTGCGCGCATTCGCGGTGCCGAGCTTTCCGCCGCAAACGACTGACCTCTGGAGTTCCCCATGCGCCTCCTCGTTCTCGCTTTCTTCGCACTCGCTTTGTCGGGCAGCCCGCAGGCGCAATCCGTGTACATCGGCTCCGGGAAAAACAGCGTGCAGTCAGGTGAGTTCACCGTGCACTACAACGCTCTGAGTACCACACAGATTCCGCCCGAAGTGGCACAGCGCTCCGGCATTACGCGCTCGGCCAATCGCGCGCTCGTCAACATCGCGGTGCGCCGCGGCCGCGCGGCCGAGAGCGTGGCCGTTGCCGCAAAAATCGAAGCCAGCGCCACCAACATGGCCGGCCAGCGGCAGACCCTGCAATTGCGCGAAGTGCGCGAAGGCGATGCCATCTACTATTTGGGCGAAGCACGCATTGATGATCGCGACACCTTGAGTTTTGAAGTGACCGCAACACCCGAAGGCGGCACGCCGATCCGCGTGATGTTTGCGCAGGAGTTCTGGCCTGCATTGACGAAGCGCTGACCCATGGCCCTGCTCTTTGTTCGCCACGCGCAAGCCAGCTACGGCACCGACGACTACGACCGCCTCTCGCCGCTGGGATGGACGCAGGCGGGTCACTTGGGTACGTGGTTGGCGGGCCAGCCGCACGGTTTCTCGCGCGTCCGTGTGGGCGCCATGCGCCGGCATCGCGAAACCTTCGAAGCCATCCGCCGCGCCTTCGCCGAAAGCGGCCACGCACTGCCCGATCCGCAGGAAGACGCCGATCTCAACGAGTTCGATCACGGCGCAGTGATTCGCGCCTATCTGATTGAACGTGCCGATGCGGATATGCGGGCCCGCGCCTCGTCGCACGACCCCAGCGTGGTCGGGCCCATGCTTTACGCGGCCATCCTTGCGTGGGCGAAGGATGAGTTGAATGACGTGCCCGAGCGCTGGGATGTTTTCGGCGAGCGTGTGGCACGTGCGGGTGCCATTGCAGCGGACGCAGGCCGTGACGGCCCAGTGCTGGTGGTGAGTTCGGGCGGTGTTATCGCGCGCCTTGCGCAGCAAGCCCTTGAAGTGCCGGCCGCGCGTGCGGTCGATCTCAACCTCGCCATCCGCAACGCCTCCATCAACGAGTTCAGCGCCCGTCACGGGCAGCTGCGCTTCGGTAGTTTCAACACTCTTCCGCATCTGGCGCATGACCGCCGACTGTGGACGCACTTCTGAAGGAACACGCATGAGCCCGCTTTTTCCCTTCTCTGATCGCGCCCGTGCACTCGATGCGCAATTGGCCGCCTTCATGGCCGAGCGTGTGTTGCCCGCCGAGGCTGAAGTACAGGCTTGGCACGACGACCCCGCCACGCGTTGGACGGTGTGCCCGCGCATCGAAGTGTTGAAGAGCGAAGCGAAGGCGGCTGGCCTCTGGAATCTTTTTCTTCCCGATGCGAAGCACGGCGCCGGACTGTCGAATTTGGACTATGCGCCGCTCGCCGAGCGCATGGGCCGCGTGCCGTGGTCGCCCGAAGTTTTCAACTGCAATGCGCCCGACACTGGAAACATGGAAGTGTTGGCGCATTTCGGCAACAGCGATCAGAAAGCCGCGTGGCTGGCACCACTGCTTGCGGGCGAGATTCGCTCCGCATTCGCCATGACCGAGCCGGAGGTCGCTTCTTCCGACGCCACCAACATCGCCTTTTCGATCCAGCGCGAAGGCGACGAGTACGTATTGAACGGTCGCAAGTGGTGGATCACCGGTGCCGGCGATCCACGCTGCCGCATCCTGATTGTGATGGGCGTGAGCACGCCAGACGCCGAGGCTCATGGCCGCCACGCCATGGTGCTCGTGCCCATGGCGACGCCGGGGGTGCGCGTGGTGCGGCCGCTGCAGGCCTTGGGCCACGACGATGCGCCCGGCGGCCATGTCGAACTCGAGTTCACCAATGTGCGCGTGCCGGCAAGCAACCTCATCGGCGGCGAGGGACAAGGCTTTTCATTAGCGCAGGCACGCCTTGGGCCGGGGCGCATCCACCACTGCATGCGTTTGATTGGCATGGCGCAACGCGCCTTGGAAATGATGGTGGCCCGCGCTCAAACGCGCATCGCGTTTGGCAAACCTTTGGGTGCGCAAGGCATGGCGCAGGAGGCGATTGCCCTCTCGCGTTGCGAGATCGAACAGGCACGACTGCTCACGCTCAATGCCGCTGCAAAGCTCGATGCCGTAGGCAACAAGGGCGCGAAGGACGAGATCGGCATGATCAAGATCGTGGCACCGCGCATGGCCTGCGCGGTGGTCGATCGCGCGATTCAGATTCATGGCGCAGGCGGCCTGGCCGATCCCTTCCTTTCCGCCGCGTACACCGGCGCGCGTTGCCTGCGCTTGGCCGATGGCCCCGATGAAGTGCATCTGGCCTCGCTGGCGAAGGGCATGCTGAAAGGGCACCGCGCATGAGTGCGGATCGCTTCGCTCTCAACACCGAAGCACTTTCGGCGTATCTGCGAACGCATTTGCCGGGCTTCACCGAGCCGCTTGCGGCCACCAAGTTCAAGGGCGGTCAGAGCAACCCCACCTATCGCCTCGATACGGGCTCCGGCACCTTCGTATTGCGCCGCAAGCCACCGGGCGTTTTGCTGGCTTCCGCGCATGCCGTTGATCGCGAGTTCCGCGTGCTGCAGGCCTTGCAGGGCCGCGTGCCGGTCGCCACGCCACGCCTGCTCTGCGCCGACGACAGCGTGATCGGCTCCATGTTCTACGTCATGGATTTTGTTGACGGCCGCGTGGAGTGGGACCCGGCTCTGAACGAGCACCAGCCCGCCTCACGCGCTGCGCATTTCGACGCACTCATCGACACGCTTGCAAGCCTGCATGCGGTGGATGTGGCCGAGGCAGGCCTCGCTGATTTCGGCAAGCCGGGCAACTACTTCGGCCGGCAGATTTCGCGCTGGGGCGAGCAATACAAAGCCAGCCAAACCCGCGATATCGCGGCCATGAACGCGTTGATGGCCGAGCTGCCCGCGCGATGCCCCGCCGATGACGGTCAAGTCGCACTCGTGCATGGTGACTTCCGTATCGACAACGTCATGTGGGCCAAGAACGAAGCCCGCGTGTTGGCGGTGATGGACTGGGAACTGGCCACGCTCGGCCACCCGCTCGCCGATCTGGGCTACCTGTGCATGGCACTGCGCCTACCGCGTAACCCTGCGCTACCTGGGCTTGCAGGCATGGATCGCGCCGCTTTGGGTATTCCTAGTGAATCCGCCATGCTCGAGCGCTATGCCGAACGCAGTGGTCGAGCCATTCCTTCGGATTGGGGCTTCGTTCTGGCCTTCAGTTTCTTTCGCTTGGCGGCGATTGCGCAGGGTGTGGCGAAGCGTGCCGAACAGGGCAATGCCAGCAGTGAGCAGGCCAAGCAAGCCGGGCAGATGGTGGACTTGCTCGCCGCTTCGGGATTGAAGGCGCTGGGCTAAACACCGCAGGTGTCGTTACTGCGAAAGATGCGCCAAATCGCCGGCATTGGCTTCCCAATTGCGGCCGTCGAAGGGCTCGATGCGCATCGACACCACGGTGCCTTCGTCGAGGCAGCGCGCGTTGATGTCGAAGCCATCCGGGTTGCTG
>JAIXVL010000006.1 GCA_027483045.1 Lysobacteraceae bacterium | reverse complement strand
TACTTCGCCAAGCTGCAGCCGAACTGAAACCCGCCACCCTGCCCGACTGGTCGTCGTTTGTTGAAGGCGACGTTCGCTTCGCGATCGCGGTTGTGCCCTTGGATGCGGGCTTCGCCATCACCGAGCCGGCGCTGGCGGTGCTGACCGAACGCCAGTTGTTCCCAGAGAAAGCGGAGCAATCCCGCAGACGCCAACGGCGCGGCGTGCGAGACCCCGAGACCATCATCAAGGACCTCTCCGAAATCGCGCTCGGCTCGCCGATCGTCCACGAGGAGCACGGCGTCGGGCGCTATCGCGGCTTGGAAGTTCTTGAGGCAGGCGGCATCAAGGCCGAATACCTCGTTATTGAGTACGCCAAGGGCGACAAGCTCTATGTGCCCGTTAGCCAACTGGAGCGTGTGTCGCGTTACTCCGGCACTTCGGCTGACCACGCGCCCCTGCACAGCATGGGCGGCGAAGCCTGGGAGAAGGCGCGCAAGAAAGCGGCTGAGAAGGTTCGCGATGTGGCGGCTGAACTGCTCGAGATTCAAGCGCGACGGCAAGCACGCGCAGGCTTGGCCTTGCCCATCGACCGCGCCATGTACGAGCCTTTCGCAGCCACCTTCCCTTTCGAAGAGACGCCGGATCAGCTCAGCGCCATCGAGGCGGTCATCACTGATCTGGCCAAGCCTTCCCCAATGGACCGCGTGGTCTGCGGCGATGTGGGCTTCGGAAAAACCGAAGTCGCTGTGCGCGCGGCATTCGTCGCTGCTGTGGCCGGCAAACAGGTGGCGGTGCTGGTGCCCACCACGCTTCTGGCGGAGCAGCACTACCGCAATTTCCGTGATCGCTTTGCCGACTGGCCGATCCGCGTCGAAGTGCTGTCGCGCTTCAAATCGACCAAAGAGATCAAGGCGGCGCTCGACCAGTTGGCCGGAGGCAAGATCGACGTCATCGTGGGCACGCATCGCCTATTGCAACCCGATGTGAAGTTCAAAGACGTGGGTCTCGTCATCGTCGATGAAGAGCAGCGCTTCGGTGTTCGGCAGAAAGAGCGCCTGAAGGCCATGCGTGCCGAAGTGCATCTGCTGACGCTCACGGCCACGCCCATCCCGCGCACGCTGAACATGGCGATGAGCGGCCTGCGCGATCTGTCGATGATTGCCACGCCACCCGCGCATCGACTTGCGGTCAAAACCTTCCTCACCCAGTGGGAGAACGAGACCATCACCGAGGCCTTCCAGCGCGAACTTGCGCGCGGCGGTCAGGTGTACTTCCTGCACAACGAAGTCGACACCATCGAGAAGACCGCGCGTGATCTGCAAGCACTGGTGCCTGAAGCGCGCATCCGCATCGCGCACGGGCAAATGCCGGAACGCGAGCTTGAGCAGGTCATGCTCGATTTCCATCGCCAGCGCTTCAATGTTCTGGTGTGCACTACCATCATCGAGTCGGGCATCGACATCCCGAGCGCGAACACCATTCTGGTCAACCGCGCCGACCGTTTCGGCTTAGCGCAATTGCATCAGGTGCGCGGCCGCGTAGGCCGTTCGCATCATCGTGCCTACTGCTATCTCATCATTCCGCCCAAGCTAACGGGCGATGCCGAGAAGCGCTTAGAGGCTCTGGCCGCGATCGAAGAGCTCGGCGCGGGCTTTATGCTCGCCACGCACGATCTCGAGATTCGCGGCGCGGGCGAACTACTTGGCGAAGAGCAAAGCGGCCAGATCGCCGAAGTCGGGTTCTCGCTCTATACCGAGCTGCTTGAACGCGCCGTGCGCTCCATCAAGGCGGGCAAGATTCCCGACCTCGATGCAGGAACGCCGCTTGGGCCGGAAATCAGCCTCAACATCCCGGCCTTGCTCCCCGACGACTATCTGCCCGATGTGCATGCGCGCCTCACTCAGTACAAGCGCATCAGTGCAGCGAAAACCGTCGATCGCTTATGTGAGCTGCAAGTGGAACTCGTGGATCGCTTCGGAGTGCTGCCCGAACCTGCCAAGAACCTATTCGTGATCAGCGAACTGAAGCTCGATGCCGCCCGCTTGGGCATCAAGAAGCTGGACCTTGGCCCCAACGGTGGGCGCTTAGTCTTCGAACAGAAGCCCAACATCGATCCGATGTCGGTCATTCGCATGATCCAAAGCCAACCCAAGGTGTACGCCATGGATGGCCCGGAAAAGCTGCGTATGAAGCTGGAACTTCCCGATGTTTCCAGTCGTCTGCGCGCGGCACGCGCTCTATTCACCACGCTGGCTCAAGGCTGAGAGCGTAGCGCGCAATGTCACCGCAACTCGAAAGCACATGCACACGACCTCATGCGGCTGCCCTGCCGCGCATTGCTGGGGATCAGGTCATTCTTCGCCCATGGCAGAACAGCGATGCCGAAGGCCTGCTTCGCATGCACAGCAATCCTGTCGCCATGCGCTACTGGAGCACCGTGCCGTGGGAGCCGGAAAACTTGGCGAAAGCCGAAGAGTATCTAGACCGCATTGATGCAGGCGCAGAAGCCGGCAACCTGCTGCAGTGGGCCGCTTGCACACCCAGCAGCGAAGCACTCATCGGCACGGTCACGCTGTACAGCATTTGCAACGAACATCGGCGCTGTGAAATCGGCTACATGCTGGACCAAGCCTGCTGGGGTCGCGGTCTCGGGCGAAGCATGGTGCGCTTAGCCATTGCACATGCCATTGGCGCCTTAAGCATCCACAAGATCGAAGCCGATGCCGACCCGCGCAACCTTGCCTCTTGTCGAATGCTTGAAGCGCTCGGATTTCAACGCGAAGGCTTGCTTCGCGAGCGCTGGCGAACGGGCGGTGAGCTTCAAGACAGCGCGATTTACGGCCTCGTTGCCACCGACTTCAAACCGTAGCCAAGCACTCGCTTAGGCGGGCGCCAGCTTGAACCAATCCATGGCGTCTGCCGACATCGCGGCGTCGGCCGGGTGAACGTACTCATTGCGCTTGCAGCAATAGTCGTAGTCGCGGCCCCACACATCTGCATTCACAACGCACTCGTGAACCGCCTTCACCAAATGCCGCGCTTCCTCGTCCGTGGTCGTCGGATGGATCGACAAACGCACCCAGCCGGGCTTGTCAGAAAGATCGCCGCTGTCGATCTTCTCGGTAATGCTGCGCGAGCGATTCGGGTCTACGTTCAGTAGGTAGTGGCCGTAGGTGCCCGCACACGAACACCCGCCACGCACCTGTACGCCAAATCGATCGTTGAGCAAGCGAACCAGCAGGTTGTAGTGCAAGCCATGCACATAGAACGAGTAAATGCCGAGCCGGTCTTCCAGATGGTCCGCGAGCAGATGCAGGCCCGGCACTGCGCGCAAACCGGGCATCACAATCGCTTGAAGCTCATGTTCGCGAGCAAGAATGTTCTCGACACCCATCTGCTCCTTCAAGCGAATCGCCAAAGCAGCTTTCATGGTCTGCAGGAAGGCTGGCGTTCCGCCGTCCTCACGCGCTTCCACGTCGTCCACAAACGCATGCTGCTGCCAAGGATTCGTCCAGTTCACCGTGCCGCCACCCGGCTGATCGGGCACGCGGTTGTTGTAGAGCTTGGAATCGAAGATCAAAACGCCAGGCGTTCCCGGGCCACCCAAGAATTTGTGGGGCGAGAAGAAAATGGCATCAAGGCTGCACTCCGGGTCTGCGGGGTGCATATCGATATCGATGTACGGTGCCGACGCGGCGAAATCGACGAAGCACAAGCCGCCATGACGATGCATGACCCGCGCCAAGTCGTGGTACGGCGTCAGCACACCGGTCACATTCGAACACGCAGTGAACGCGCCAATCTTGAGCGGGCGATCGGCGTAATCGGCAAGCAAATGATCCAACTGCTTTGCACACACCAAGCCGCGCTCATCAGCAGGCACCACGACCACATCGCAAATCGTCTCGACCCACGAGGTCTGATTGCTGTGGTGTTCCATATGCGTGACGAAAACCACCGGTCGCACTTTGGGCAAGGTCACATGCGCGGCCAATTGCTCGGGCACGCGCAAACCCAAGATACGCTGCCACTTATTGATCATCGCGGTCATGCCGCTGCCCTGCGTAATGATCACATCGGTGGGCGACGCATTCACATGTCGCTTGATGATCGCCTGCGCCGCAAGATAGGCGCGCGTCATCATCGTTCCC
>JAIXVL010000222.1 GCA_027483045.1 Lysobacteraceae bacterium | reverse complement strand
TGAACGACATCGTCACGTGCGGGGCGCGACCGCTGTTCTTCCTCGACTACTTCGGCACCGGCAAGCTCGAGGTCGGGGTGGCGGAGCAGGTCGTCAAGGGCATCGCCGAGGCGTGCAAGGAGTCGGGCTGCGCGCTCCTCGGGGGCGAGACGGCGGAGCTCCCGGGCATGTACGCGCCGGGCGAGTACGACCTCGCCGGCTTCTGCGTGGCTGCGGTGGAGAAGAGCGAACTCCGCGACGGCGGCCGCGTGCGCGAAGGCGACGTGCTGCTCGCCCTGCCCTCCTCGGGCCCGCACAGCAATGGCTACTCGCTGATCCGCAAGGTCCTGGCCCGCGCCGGCTTCGACGCTGCCAAGGGCGGCCTCGACGTGCAAGTCGGCGGCGTGCCGCTGATCGACGCGCTGATGGCCCCGACCCAGCTCTACGTGAAGCCGATCCTGTCGCTGCTGAAGGCCTTCCCCGGCACTGATTCGCCAATCCACGGCATGGCGCACATCACTGGCGGCGGCCTCACCGAGAACATCATCCGCGTCATCCCCGACGGCCTCGGCCTCGAGATCGACGCCCGCACCATCGTGCTGCCACCGGTGTTCGAGTGGCTGCAGCGCGAAGGCGCCATCGCCGACGCCGAGATGTGGCGCACCTTCAACTGCGGTATCGGCTTCGTGCTGGTGGTGCCGGAAGTGTCCGTCGCGGCGCTGTCCGCACCGCTCACCGCCGCTGGCCTGCCGCCGCGCCCGATCGGCCGCGTAGTGAAGAACGCCGGCCAGTCGGTACACGATCGCGTCCGCATCGGCTGACGTGCATCGCATCGCCGTCCTCGCCTCGGGGCGAGGCAGCAACCTCGCGGCCTTGATCGCAGCATGCAGCGATGGCCGCATTGCGGCGCGCGTGGTCGGCGTGTTTTCCGATAAACCGGCCAGCGGCGCGATTGCACTCGCGAACGAATCAGGCGTCGCTGCGTGGGCGCAAAAGCCATCCGGTTTCGCTTCGAGGGAAGCCTTTGACGCGGCGATGTTCGACGCCGTCGAGGCGGTTCAGCCTGACCTCATCGTGTGTGCGGGATACATGCGCATCATCGGCCACGCCGCCATCGCGCGATTTCCGCAACGCATGATCAACATCCACCCCTCCTTGCTACCGCGCCACCCCGGGCTGAACACGCATGCGCGCGCGCTTGAGGCCGGCGATGCCGAACATGGTGCGAGCGTGCACATCGTCATCCCCGAACTGGACGCAGGCCCGGTGCTGGCGCAAGCCCGCGTCACGGTGCAAGCGGGCGATACCGCAGACGCGCTCGCTGCGCGCGTCTTGGCGTTCGAGCACCCACTGCTGATGGCCACCGTGGCCGCAATTGCGCATGGCGATTTGCGCCTCGATACCGCAACTCCGCAATGGCAGGGGAAACCGCTAAGCGCGCCGCTGCAGCTCGCTGGCGCTCAACTTTTGGAAGCCTCGCCATGATCCGCGCATCGTCGCCCCGCACTCAGCAACCGTCGCGCTTCTTGCCAGCCCTCGTCCTGTTGCTGAGCTTGGCGACGCCCCTGCCGCTGCTCGCCACCGAAGTCGCGCCTTTCGTGGCGCATTACGAAGTCAGTCGCAACGGCAGCCGGTTGGGCGAGGCCACGTTGACGCTGAGCAAAGAGGGTCGGGACTGGTCCTTCGTCAACCAGACCTTGGGAACACAGGGTTTGGCGGCGCTGGGCGGAGTGAAGATCACCGAGACTTCGAAGTTCGGCTATCGCAATGGCGAGGTCGAGACACGGCAGTACACCTACGTGCAGGAAAGCCGCTTCAACAATCGGCGGCGCAGTGTGCAAGTCGATCGAGAAGGCCGTCGCATCATCGCGACCGATCGCGATGATGTGAATGAGCTGCCGTACTCAACCGGCGTGGTCGACCGCCAGTTGCTCACCATTGCCTTGATGCAGGCCGTGGCTGCTGGCGAGACCGGTTCCCAGCCCTTCACCGTGGTGGGCCGCCGCAATGTCGAACCCCAAACGTGGCAAATCGGCGGAGTGGAACCCGTGCCGCAATCCAATGAGAAAGGCTGGCGCATCGAGCGCATCCGCGAGAGCGCGGACGGCCGCAGCACCACGCTCTGGCTTGATCAGGATCAGGGCCATTTGCCGCTGCGTATTGAGCAGCGCGAAGACGACGGCAGCAGCCTCGAATTGCGCTTAGTGAAGCGCGGCTAAGCCCAGGGCCAAAGCCCAAGAAAGCGCCAGCCGGTTTCGATGGCGATCAAGATGCTGTCCCACGCTGTGATGAGTGCCCAAGCCGTCTTGGCCATGGCTACGAAGACTTGGTACAGGGCAATGAAGTAGCCCACCGTCACGACCAGCCAAAACACTGAAAAGAAAAACATCAGGCCGTCGTCGCCGAGCAGCGCGAGTGCCGCACAAACGATGGCCAGCGCCGGCAAGGTGTTGTTGAACGGAATGCCCGCCACAGGAATGGCCAAGAGCAGGCCGGCGATCACGATCAACATGCCTGCGGTGCGGTGCCCGCGACGCCCTGCGGTCCAGTGACCGAAACGCGGCCGAACAATACGCGCAGCCCAACCCAAAACTTTCTCCGCGGCAGCGCTCAATTGGCGCCACTGCGACGGTTCAAGTGCAGCCTCACTGAGCGCAACGGGTAACCAAGGGCGTGTATCCCCGCGTGCAAGCTGCCAGCCCAAACCGGCCAAAGCCAATCCACCCAAAGTGGACAGTGGCCCCAGTGAGATGGGCTGCAAAAACGGCATGCACAACACGATCAGTGCAAAAGCAAACGCCGACGCTCCGCCGCCGCTCAATACCTCGCCGATTTTCGGCGCTTGCTCGGCAGACGCTGCAGCCCTCAGAGCCGTGATGATGTCCTCGCCGACGCGTTGCACGCCTTAGCCCGGCAAACGACGAATACGTGCGCCCAGACCGCCCAGCTTTTCTTCGATGTTCTCGTAGCCGCGGTCGATGTGATACACGCGATCAACCGTGGTTTCACCTTCAGCCACAAGGCCTGCAAGCACCAGCGACGCCGAAGCGCGCAAGTCGGTCGCCATGATCGGTGCGCCGGTCATTTTCTTGACGCCGCGGATGATCGCCGTGTTGCCCTCAATGCGCACATCAGCGCCAAGGCGCGTGAGTTCGTTCAAGTGCATGAAGCGATTTTCGAAGATGGTTTCGGTGATGACTCCCACGCCTTCGGCAATGGTGTTCATCGCCGCAAACTGAGCCTGCATATCGGTGGGGAACGCAGGATAAGGCGCCGTCGTGAGGCTGACCGCCTTCGGGCGGTTGCCGCGCATGTCCACTTCAATGGTGTCCACCGTGGTGTTCACGTGCGCGCCGGCTTCTTCCAGCTTCGCCAGCACAGCATCCATCGTGTCGGCGCGGGTTTTCTTCGCCAGCACGCGACCACCGGTGATGGCGCCAGCAACGAGGAAGGTGCCCGTTTCAATGCGGTCGGGAAGCACGTCGTAGTGACCGCCATGCAAACGGTCCACACCGTAAATGGTGATTTTGTTGGTGCCCGCGCCTTCCACTCGCGCGCCCATGGCGTTCAAGCAGTGCGCCAAGTCAACGACCTCGGGCTCTTGCGCGCAGTTTTCCAGCACCGTCACGCCACTGGCCAAGGTGGCCGCCATCATCACGTTCTCGGTGCCGGTCACGGTG
The DNA here is from genome assembly GCA_027483045.1 of Lysobacteraceae bacterium. Taxonomy (GTDB): domain Bacteria; phylum Pseudomonadota; class Gammaproteobacteria; order Xanthomonadales; family Xanthomonadaceae; genus Silanimonas. The sequence continues at coordinate 23,559 of JAIXVL010000222.1, read as the reverse complement.
ACCATGTCGAAGACGTAGCGCGCGCCCTTCAAGCGCTTCGCCGAAGCCTTGATGAAGCCACCCTCGACCAACACTGTGGCGCCCAGCGCCTGTAGGCCGCGAATGTGCTGATCCACCGGGCGCGAACCGATGGCGCAGCCGCCGGGCAAAGCCACTTCGGCATGGCCAAAGCGCGCCAGCAAGGGGCCCAGCACCAGAATCGATGCGCGCATGGTTTTCACCAGCTCATAGGGCGCAACGGTGTTGGTGACGTGGCTTGGGTCGGCCGTGATGGTCAGCTTTTCATCGACGATGAGCTGTACGCCCATCTCACCGAGCAGCTCCATGGTGGTGGTCACGTCGTGCAAATGCGGCACATTGCCGATTTCAACGGCGTTATCGGCCAGCAGCGTGGCGCACAAAATGGGCAGCACGGCGTTTTTGGCGCCGGAGATCTGCACCTCGCCATTCAGCGGCTCGCCGCCGGCAATCACAATCTTGGCCATGGCTCAGTTCCTCTCGGCTTCTTCAGGGGTCAGGGTACGCAAGGCCAAGGCGTGAATCTCGCCGCCCATGCGTTCCCCGAGGGTGGCGTAGACCATGCGATGGCGCGCCAAAGGCAATTTGCCGGCAAAAGCCGGGGTGATGACGGTGGCTTCAAAGTGCACGCCATCGGCGCCCTGGACGTCGACTCGGGCACCGGGAAGGCCAGCCTCGATGAGCTGGCGCACAAAATCTGCATTCATGTGGGAGGCGAGGAGCAGCACAGGCGCTGCCGTAAACTAGGCCGTCTATTGTACTCCGAAGGCTCCCCATGAGCGCCCAACCGGTGCCTGCCAGCACTTCCCGCCCCGATGTGGTGGCCGCAGGCCAACGCGTCATCCGCGAGGAATCCCACGCTCTGCTGGCCATGGCCGACCGCATTGGCCCGGCTTTCGAGCAGGCCTGCGCGCTGCTTTTGGCGAGCCGCGGGCGCATTGTCTGCACCGGCATGGGCAAATCGGGGCACATCGCCCGGAAGATTGCCGCCACCCTCGCCTCCACCGGGACACCGGCTTTCTTTATGCATCCGGGTGAAGCCAGCCATGGCGACCTCGGCATGGTGACCGAGCGCGATGTGGTGCTGGCTCTGTCCTATTCGGGCGAAAGCGACGAAATCCTGACCATCGTGCCTGCGCTCAAGCGCTTGGCCGTGCCCTTGATTGCGATGACCGGCCGACCCGGCTCGTCCCTGGCCGGGCATGCCGACGCGCATCTGGATGTCTCGGTGCCCTCCGAAGCCTGCCCGCACAACTTGGCCCCGACCACCAGCACCACCGCTGCTCTTGCCTTGGGTGACGCGCTGGCCGTGGCCGTGCTGGAAGCCCGCGGCTTCACCGCCGAAGACTTCGCCCGCTCGCACCCGGCCGGCGCTTTGGGCCGGCGCCTGCTGCTGACCATCCGCGATGTGATGCATGCCGGCGATGACGTGCCGCGCGTTTCCGCCCGGGCCAGCATTGCCGAAGCGCTTGTGGTGATGAGTCGCGGCCGCTTGGGCATGACCGCCGTGCTGGATGACGATCAGCGTCTGGTCGGCGTGTTTACCGATGGTGACTTGCGCCGCGCTTTGGATGACCCGCAGCTCGATGTTCGTTCTGCGCCCGTTTCCACCGTGATGGGCCGCTCGCCGAAAACCATCGGCGCCGACGAGCTGGCCAGCGCCGCCGTTCACGCGATGGAAGAGTTCAAGGTCACGGCTTTGGTGGTCGTCGACAGTGATCGCCGCGTGCTGGGCGCCCTGAATGTGATCGATCTGCTGCGCGCACGAGTGGTCTGAGCCATGGCTTACACCCATCTTGCTGACTATCCGGCCGATATCCGCGAACGCGCTGCGCGTGTGCGCTTGGCCTGCTTTGATGTCGACGGCACGCTGACCGACGGCCGCCTGTGGATTGACGAACAAGGCCGTGAACTCAAGGCCTTCAACATTCTGGATGGCATGGGCTTGCGCCTTCTCGAAAAGAACGGCGTGCGCGTGGTGTTGATGACGGCCCGCAAGAGTGCAGTCACCGAAGCACGAGGCCGCGAGCTCGGCATCGAAGAAGTTCACACGGCAGTGAAAGACAAGCGATCGCTGCTGCTTTCACTTTGCGACAAATACAACGTCCAGCTCGAACAGGTTGCCATGATGGGCGACGACCTTGTCGATCTGGCGGCCTTGCAGGTGGCCGGCTTGGCTGTGGCGCCCGCGAACGCGCACGGATGGGTGAAAGAACGCGTGCATTGGCGCACGCGTGCTGCCGGCGGCGAAGGTGCCGCGCGCGAACTCTGCGATCTGATTCTTGGCTCACAAGGCAAGGCCGAAGCCATCTTGGCGGAGTTTCTGCGTTGAATCGTCTGGTGCTGGGCATTGTGCTGGCGGCAGGCGCTGTGGCAACCGGCCTTGCGTTGTGGTGGATGCGCCCTGAACCACCCACACCGAAAGTGGATGCGCGCGCCGACTATCGGCTCGAAGGCTTCGAGATGACCGCCTTGCGCATCGATGGCAGCGAGGGCTTCACCGTGACGGGACCACTGTTGGAACGCGATACCGAAGGCCAGACCACCACCCTGACCGAGCCACGCTTTCGTTTTCCCGAAAACAAGGGTGATGGCCGCTGGGATGCGCGCTCCGCCAGCGCATGGGTGGGGCCGAAGAATGATGAAGTGCGCCTTCTTGGCGGCGTGGAGATGGTCGGCCCGCCGGGCAAGGACGGTCGCGTGGTGCGCTTCAGCACGGAACACCTCACGGTCTTAACTGAACTGGAGCGCGCACGCACAGATGCCGCGGTGACCGTGACCCAAGGCCGCTCTATACTTCAGGCGACTGGCCTCGACGTGGACATGCAGGCCCAACGCTACGAGCTCCTTGCCGATGTCGATGCCACGTTCTTCCCAAATCCTCCTGCCGCTTCTCGCCAGCCTGCTGTTGGCAGCCCCGTTGGCGGAAGCCCGCAAGACTGATCGCGAACAGCCCATGGAAGTCCGCTCCGATCGCCAGAGCGGCGGCTTGGGCGAGGACGACAGCGTGGTGCTGTCCGGCAACGTCGAGATCAGCCAAGGCTCGCTGAAAGTCAGTGCCGCCACCGCCACGGTGGAGCGCAAAGCTGGCGAGATGAGCCGCATCGTTCTGGAAGGCAGCCCCGTGCGCATGCAGCAAGAAAGTGATCGCGGCGAGTCCATCGATGCCAGCGCTAACAGCGTCGTCTACTCCCCCGGCGAAGACATCATGCTGCTCTCGGGCAATGCCGTCGTGGCGCAGCCGCGCGGCAATCTGCGCGCCGAGACCATTCGCTACAACATGACGACAGGCAACGTGGACAGCGGCGGCGATGGCAATCGCGTTCAGATGACCATCCAGCCGAAAGCCCGCGCGGCCGCGAACTGATGCTTTCAGCACGCGCACTCACGAAGCGCTACAAGAAGCGCGAGGTTGTCAAAGACTTCGGCTTTGAACTGCATCCGGGCGAAGTCGTGGGCCTGCTCGGCCCCAATGGCGCAGGCAAAACCACGTGCTTCTACATGGTGGTGGGTTTGGTGGCCAGCGACAGCGGCCAGATCTTGCTCGACGGCGAGGACATGAGTGCACAGCCCATGCACATGCGCGCACGTCGCGGCGTGGGTTATCTGCCTCAGGAAGCCAGCATTTTTCGCTCAATGACCGCTGCCGACAATGTGCGAGCCGCACTCGAGCTGCGCAGCGATCTCACGCATGAGCAACGTGAAACGCAATTGGGCGCACTGCTGGATGAATTGCACATCGCGCACGTGGCCGACCAATTGGGCGAAAGCCTTTCAGGTGGCGAACGGCGCCGTATCGAGATTGCCCGTGCGCTGGCCACGAACCCGCGCTACATGCTGCTCGATGAGCCTTTCGCGGGCGTTGATCCGATTTCAGTGGGCGAGATCCAAGGCATCATTCGCCACTTGAAGCGCCGCGGTATCGGTGTGCTGATTACCGATCACAACGTTCGCGAAACTTTGGGCATCTGCGACCGCGCCTACATCCTCAATGCCGGCACAGTGTTGGCTCAGGGCTCGCCGAACGATGTGCTGATGAACCCTGATGTGCGAAGGGTGTACCTCGGCACCAGCTTCACCATGTAAGTGCCGCCATGAAGCCCGCCCTGCAGGCTCGCTTAGGCACGCAACTCGCGCTGACTCCGCAGCTGCGTCAGGCCATTCGCCTGCTGCAGCTCTCGCAAGTGGAGTTAGAAGCGGAGCTGCAAGCCGCGATCGAAAGCAATCCATTGCTTGAGCTGATCGAGCCTGGCAGCGATTCAGACACTGGCGAAAGCGGTGCCGGCGACGAGGATGGCGACGCTGCAGCCGATGACGCCGAACACGACGCAAGTGACGATGGCGACGATTGGTCGCTGGATGACGGCATAGCGCGTAGCCAAGGCGACGACGATGACGACCGCGACGATCTGTCCGGCGCATCCGGCGAGGGCCTGCATGCTCATCTGCTGTGGCAGCTGCGCATGAGCGTTCATAACGAACGCGATGAGGCCATCGGCGAGGCCATCATCGATGCGCTTGACGAGGACGGTTACCTTCGCGAACCACTCGAGAGCCTGCCTGCTTCGCTGCCTGAGCTTGCACCACTCGATGCGGGCGAAGTTCGCGCCGTGTTGCGCTTGGTGCAGCAGTTCGATCCATTGGGATGCGGTGCAGCGGATCTCTCGGAATGCCTTGGGCTGCAGCTTTCCGCATTGGCGGCTGACACGCCCAGCCTCGCTTTGGCTCAGCAGCTTGCACGCCACCACTTGGACGCGGTTGCAAGGCAGAAGCCTGAGCGCATCGCGCTTGAACTCGAGCGGGATGGCAACGAGGTTCTCGAAGCCATTGCGCTACTCAAGAGCCTCGATCCAAAACCGGGCAGTCGCTTCTCCAGCAGCTCCGCCGAATACGTGCAGCCCGACGCCACGGTGTTCCGCCATCGCGGCGTTTGGCGCGTTCGCATGACGCGCTCCAGTGCCTCGCGACTTGGGCTGAATAGCCATTACCAAAGTCTGATTGGCCACTGCAGCCGCGACGACGACAACTACCTGCGCGGCCAGCTTCAAGAAGCGCGCTGGCTGCTGAAAGCCCTTGAAAACCGCGCGGACACCTTGCAGCGCGTTGCCGAAGCCATCGTGCGAACACAAAGCGCTTTCCTTGATCACGGTCTTGAAGCCATGCGGCCGCTCACATTGCGCGAAGTGGCGGAGCAGCTTGGACTTCACGAATCCACCATTTCACGGGCCACCACACGCAAGTACCTGCGCACGCCCCGAGGAAGCTTCGAGTTCAAGTTCTTTTTCAGCTCGGGCGTCGCGACGGACCATGGCGGTGCCGCGTCGTCGACCGCCATCCAAGCCATGTTGCGCAAAATGATCGATGCCGAACCCTTGGGGCGGCCCTTGTCGGACCAGGCGCTCGCCGACGCACTTAAGGCCGACGGCATCGCGATTGCCCGCCGTACCGTGGCTAAGTACCGGGAAGGCCTAGGAATTCCGCCATCCTCCGAGCGCGGACAGCGCTGACCCATCGATTGATGGAAGTTTGACCCAGACCCCCTTCGCCCCCACCCCCGGCAGGCGTATGCTCCCATTCAGCAAGGTCTATCTGTCCACGCAGGAGAACGCGCCCATGCGCCTTGAAGTAAGCGGCCACCAGATCGAAATCACCCCAGCGCTGAAGGAGTTCGTAGAGAACAAGCTGGAGCGAATCTCCCGTCACTTTGACCATCATCTTGACGTTCGGGTTTTGCTTTCGGTCGACAAGCTGCAGCAACGCGCGGAAGCTACATTGACCCCGCGCGGCAAGGCACTTCACGCCGAGGCCGAGGCCTCCGACATGTATGCCGCCATTGACCTTCTGGTCGACAAGTTGGACCGCATTGTGCTCAGGGAAAAAGAGCGCCTTACCGACCACCATCGCGGCGAATCCGCCGTCCGTTCCGGCAGCTTCGGCTGAGCTCAGTACAAGCCATCCATGCATCTTCTCGATTTGTTGGCCCCCGCGCGCGTGCTCGCGGGGGCCAAGGCTTCCAGCAAAAAACGTCTTCTCGAACAATTGGCCCAGCTGCTTGCGGAAGGCGATGCCGACCGCGAGCGGGCCTTGTTCGATAGCCTGTGCCAACGCGAGCGTCTGGGCAGTACCGGCCTTGGACATGGCGTGGCCATTCCGCACGGCCGCACGGCAAGCCTGGAAGTGGCGACAGGCGCCTTCGTGAAGCTTTCAGAGCCGGTGGATTTCGGCGCCACTGATGGCCAACCGGTCGATCTCATCTTTGCTTTGGCAGTACCAGAACACTTCACGCAACAGCACTTGGTCTTGCTGTCGCAGTTGGCAGAAATGTTTGCCGACGAGAGCTTCCGCGAGCGCTTGCGTACCGCGCCGGACACAGAGTCGCTGTATCGCCTTGTCAGCAATTGGCGCCCCGGCCACCCTGTGGCGGCTTAGGACGTACTGCTCATGCTGCCGCGCCGGCTCACGGCCCGAGAAGTGTTTGAGCAGCAGCGCGAACGCCTTGGCCTGCGTTGGCTGGCGGGGCAGCGCGGCGGCGAAAACTCCATTGAGGCCGAAGAGCACCGCACTCGGCGACCCTCGCTTGCGGGTTATCTGAACGTCATTCACCCGAACAAGCTGCAGATTCTTGGCCGCGAGGAACTGCAGTGGCTGGACTCGCTCGACGCGCGCCAGCGCTGGGAAACCCTGCAGAAGGTCTGTGATTTTCGGCCTCTGGCCCTCGTCATCACGCGTGATCAAGGCTGCCCATCCGACCTGCGCGAAATTGCCGAAGAGACCGGCACGCCGCTGTGGATTTCGCCTCAGGCCGGGCACGAACTGCTATCGCAGCTGCAGTACGTGCTCGCGCGTGCGCTCGCCCCGCGCATCACCCTGCACGGCGTGTTTATGGAGATCTATTCCATTGGTGTGCTGATCACTGGCGAATCCGGCCTGGGCAAGAGTGAGCTGGCCTTGGAGTTGATTTCGCGCGGGCATCGGCTTGTGGCCGACGATGCGCCGGAATTCACGCAGATTGCGCCCGATGTGCTCGACGGTACCTGCCCCGAGCTTCTGCAAGATCTGCTCGAAGTACGCGGCCTCGGCATCATGAATATCCGCCAGATGTTCGGCGACACTGCCGTGAAGCGGAACAAGTACCTGCGCCTGATCGTGCACTTGGTGCGCGCTGGCGATGCTGACCTAGAAGGGCTTTCGCGACTCACTGGCGAAACCGCCGCTCGGCCGGTGCTCGGCTTGGATGTGCCGGTGTTCAACCTGCCCGTAGCACCCGGCCGCAACTTGGCCGTGCTGACGGAAGCCGCCGCAAGGCTGCATAGCCTGCGCGCCAAGGGCGCCGATCCTGCCGTGGCGTTTCTTGCGCGCCACGCTGCCTTCCTCGACAAGACATCGCACCCATGAGCCGTTCTCTGACTGTGGTCTCAGGCTTATCGGGTGCAGGAAAGACCGTTGCCCTGCGCACGCTTGAAGATTTGGGCTACTACTGCGTCGACAACCTTCCGGTCGATTTGCTGCCTGCTTTTGTCGAAAGCGTGGGGTCCAGCGAAACGCATCAGAAGCTCGCCGTGGGCATCGATGTGCGCAACCACCACGCCGACCTCGGCAGCATGGGGCAGTGGCTGTCCACGGTCGGCGAACGCGGGTACCAGTATCGACTCGTGTTTTTTGATGCGACCGACGTGACTCTGGTGAAGCGCTACTCCGATACGCGCCGTCGGCACCCGCTTTCGCAATTGGGCTTGGCGCTGCCCGATGCCATAGCACTGGAACGCCAGGTTCTGAAGCCTGTGCGCGCCCTTGCCGATCAAGTGTTCGACACCACCGGATTAAACGTGCACCAGCTGCGCAAACTGGTGCTCACCGAGCTGGAGGCGGAGCGCCGGCCCGGTGTCACGCTCTTGTTCGAATCCTTCGCCTACAAGCGCGGCCTTCCGGTCGATGCCGATTTCGTTTTCGACACGCGCTGCCTGCCCAATCCGCACTGGGACCCCGCGCTCCGGCCTCTTTCGGGCCGCGATGCCGCCATTCAAAGCTATTTCGCCGGCGTTCCAGAGGTTCAGGAGTTTCTTTCGCAGGTGCGCGGCTTTGTCGCGCACTGGCTGCCGCGCTTTGAGTCCGAGACTCGCAGCTACCTGTCCATCGCGTTTGGTTGCACGGGTGGCCGCCACCGTTCGGTCTACATGGCGGAATCCTTGGCGGCCTACTTCCGCGAGCATGGCCGGGAAGACGCTCTGATTTACCACCGCGAACTTGAGTAATCGCTCGTCGCAGTGGCCAAAAAAGTTCTGATAAGGTTCCAGCATGGCCGTTGGAATCCTCCTCATTACCCACCCCGGTGTGGGCACCGCATTACTTGAGACCGCAACGCGGCTCTTGGGCAAGCTGCCTGTGGCCTGCGCGGCGTTTGAGCTGGCCTTCGATGCGGATATGGCGGCGGCCTTGCCACGCGCCAGCGCGATGCTGAAGCGCGTGCAAGGTGAGGACGGCGCCTTGTTGCTGACGGATGTGTATGGCGCCTCGCCCGCACGTTTGGCGCATCAACTCACGCAGATCGCAGCGCCGTGCCACCGCGTGGCCGGCTTGTCTCTGCCGATGCTCTTGCGGGTGATGAACTACAGCGAACAGGGCTTGGATGATTTGGCTCGAACTGCCGCTGCCGGCGGTCGCAATGGCGTGGTGCTCGACGATGCTTGAACGCGAAATCCATGTGGTGAACCGACTTGGCCTGCATGCGCGCGCCTCGGCGAAATTGGTGCAGCTGTTGGCGGGATTCAAATCGAACGCCACGCTGATCGGCGCCGGGCGCGAAGTGAATGCCAAATCCATCATGGGCGTTCTGCTCTTGGCCGCCGGGCAAGGTAGCAGCGTCGTTCTGCGGGTCGATGGACCGGATGAAGTGGAAGCACTCGCCGCCGCTGAAGCTCTGTTCGCGCGGCGCTTCGACGAGGAGAGCTGATGCGTCGTGCGCTGCAAGGCGTGGGCGCATCCAAAGGCCTGGCCTTGGGCCGGGCGCGTGTTCGGCATCCGCATGTACTCACGCTCAGCGAAGAGACGATTGCGCGAGAGGCTGTCGAGGGCGAAGTGGCGCGCCTCGAAGCCGCCATGCAAGCCGCGCGCGCGGAGCTTTCTGGCCTTCGCGACAAGCTGCATGGCGCTCTGGCACAGGAAATCGGCGAATTCCTTGATCTGCACGTTCTGATCCTGGACGACCCTGACCTGCGCGAAGGCCTGCGCGACCTGATTCAGACCGGGCTGTATTCCGCCGACTACGCCTTGAAACTGCAGCGCGATCGCTTGGCCGCGGTGTTTCAGGCCATGGACAATGATTACTTCCGCACGCGGATGGATGATTTGGACCATGTCATCGGCCGCGTGCACGCCGCACTGCATCGCCGTGAAGACGATGGGCAACTTGGTCTCGCCGGCGAGATTCTCGTTGCCGACGACATCGCTCCGGCCGAGCTTGCCGAGCTCTCGCGCCAACAATTGCTGGCCGTGGTGACACGCGCCGGCAGCCCGCTTTCGCATAGCGCCATCATCGCCCGCGGCTTGCACTTGCCCTTGGTGGTCGGCGCGTCGGATGCGCTCTCGTACGTGAACGATGGGGACGCGCTGCTGGTCGATGGCCGCGAAGGCGTGTTGATTGTCGAGCCTGATGCCAACGATCTTTCGCGGTATCACGTGCTGCGCGCGAAGATCGAGAAGAAGCGTGCGCAACTCGATCGCCTGAAGCGCGCACCCACACGCACGCGCGATGGCATCGACATCGGATTGCATGCGAATGCCGAGCGCCGCGAAGAAATCGCAGAAGCATTGGCTTTCGGCGCCGATGGTATTGGCCTATACCGCACCGAATTCCTGTTCATGGGCCGTAATGAAGTGCCCGACGAAGAGGAGCAATTTCGCGGCTATCGCGATGCGGTGTTGGGTATGGCCGGAAAGCCGGTCACGCTGCGTACCCTCGATTTGGGGGCGGACAAGGCTGACAACAGTGGTCTTGCCTTGCGCAACGAGCCGAACCCTGCCTTGGGCTTGCGCGGTGTGCGCCTTTCACTTTCGCGCCCCACACTCTTGGATGCACAACTGCGCGCCATGTTGCGCGCCTCCGCGTTTGGCCCTGTTCGCATTCTGGTGCCCATGGTGACTGCACGCGAAGAAGTCGAAGCGGTACGCGCTCGTGTGCATGCGCTGGCCGACCGCCTGCGCAGCGATGGCGTGCCCATCGGCGAACGCGTCGCCTTTGGCATCATGATCGAAGTGCCAGCGGCGGCACTGACCTTGGCCGACTACACCGATCTCATCGATTTCGCTGCAGTGGGCACCAACGATTTGGTGCAGTACCTTCTGGCGGCTGATCGCACGCACGAAGCCCTCGATGGCCTGTACAGCGAACGTCATCCTGCGGTGCTGCGGCTTTTGCATCATCTGTTTGGCACGGCGCGCACGGCGGGCCTCCCGATTCACGTGTGCGGCGAGCTCGCAGCGAACGCGCAAGATGCACCCATGTTGCTGGCCTTGGGCTTGCGGGATTTCAGCGTGCATCCCGGCGCCATGCTGGAAGTGCGAGAAGCCATCCGCGCCTGTGACATTGGCAAGCTCAAGCGCCGAACCGCGTCTCTGCTGCGCTGCCGTGAGCGCAGCGAAGTGGAGCGCTGGATTCAGCGCGCGAGCGCGAACTAAGGCTGCTTCGGCGCCTCGGGGCAGACCAAAGGCGGCACTTTGTTGGCCGCCACCAATAAGCCGCTTTCTCGGTCGACCATAACGAACCACAGGCCTGGACGCCCGAAAAGCTCAGTGGTCTGCTCGCCGCGTGCCGTGTTGTGACGTGCCAAGAGCTGGCCCTCCGAGCTGCCGAGACGAAAATCGAAACGGGGCACATCCCAATCGATCACATCCCATTGCACCTTGACGGCAAAGGGTTGATTGGGGTCGCAGTGTTCCTGCGGCTCGGGCTCCAGCGTAAACGTCACGCCATCCAAAGCCATCGGCTCGGTTGGCACGAAGGGCTCCGACGTGCAGCCCGCCAGCCCCACGGCGACCCCAAAGGCCAGCGCAAAGCGGACAGACGAAATCGCGTGCAGCCTGAGCATAGGACTCGACGCCATAAGGGGAGGGAAAGCGTGGACGATGCCTTGCACGCGTGCAAGACGAATGACAACGCTGGGCGACAGCCCGTTCACACTCCATAATGTGCGCGCCCCTAACGCGGACTAGCGATGGCCGACGCCGCACGCCACGAACGCACTGCCCACCAGCTGCGCATGCTGTCCGAGTCGCTCGACAGCGGCCGCTATGGCCCTGTGCGTCGTTTGGTGAATACGCTTTCGCCAGCGGAGATCGGCAACCTGCTCGAATCCCTGCCCTCCGCTAAGCGCGATGTGGTCTGGGGCTTAGTCGATCCCGAAGACGACGGCGAAGTGCTGCTGCATGTCGATGACGAGGTGCGTGAAGGCCTGATCGCGGCGATGGACCCGGATGAACTTGTCGCGGCAGTCGAAGACCTCGACATCGATGACTTAGCCGAACTGCTCGACGATCTGCCCGACACGGTGATCGACGAAGTGCTGAAGTCGATGGACCGCGAGAATCGCGAGCGCCTCGAACAAGTGCTGTCGTACCCGGAAGACAGCGCCGGCCGCTTGATGAACCCCGACGTGGTCACTGTGCGCGCCGATGTCACCATCGACGTGGTGTTGCGCTTCTTGCGCCTGCGCGGCGAATTGCCCGACAACACCGACCATCTCTACGTCGTGAGCCGCAGGCACCAGTATTTGGGCCGCGTCGCGCTGTCGCAGTTGGTGACGCATGACGCCGGCACGCCGATCAACACCTTGATGGACGACAGCCAGCCCGCGATTACCGTGGAAACGCTTTCGGACGAAGTGGCAAGGCAGTTCTCCGACCACGACTGGATTTCGGCACCGGTGGTGGATGAGAACAATGTGCTGCTGGGTCGAATCACCATCGATGACGTGGTCGACATCATTCGCGAGCAAGCCGATTATCAGGTGCTCTCGGCCGCCGGCGTCAGCGAAGACGAAAGCCTGTTCAGCCCGGTGCTGCGCGCTTTCCGTGGGCGATTCACTTGGTTGAGCATCAATCTGGCCACTGCCTTTCTAGCGGCCAGTGTGGTGGGGCGCTTCGAAGCCACACTCGCAGAAATCGTGGCGCTCGCCGTGCTCATGCCCATCGTGGCGGGCATGGGCGGCAACGCCGGAACGCAGGTGCTGGCCTTGATGGTCCGCGGTTTGGCGCTGGGCCAGGTCTCCGCGGCCAATGTGGGCACTCTGGTCTGGAAAGAAGTGCGTATCGCACTCATGAACGGCGTGCTGCTCGGACTCGTGGTGGGCGTGGTCACCTTGGTGTGGTTCCAGAATCCGGGGATCTCCGCGGTGATCTTCGCCGCGATGGTGTTGAACTTGAGCTGCGCCGCCTTGGCAGGCGTCTTGGTGCCCATCACGTTGCGGCGCTTCAACATTGATCCCGCTGTGGCCGGTGGCGTGATCCTCACCACGGTCACCGATGTGATGGGCTTCTTCGCCTTCCTCGGTTTGGCGACCTTGTTCCTGCTGCGCGGCTAAGCCATGAACCCCGCGCGGTTTTCGGCAATGCTGCTTGTGTTGGCTTGCCTCACCGCCTGCAACCGCGAATCCACCGAAACGCCTGAACCAAAGGCTGAGCCCGCGCCAGCAGCACCTGCGCCGCTCCCCATCGACGAGCCACTTCTGTCGCCGCGCACGATGCAACTGGCGCAATCGGGATGGCATTTCGACCTAAAGCTCTCGCCCGATGGACAGGGAGGCGAAGCATTCGAGGGTTGGGCACGAAACACCGAAGGGCAGGAGGTCACGCTGAGCGACCCCGCAGAGGGCGAAGCCCTTGCCGAGGCTTTCGCCACCGACCTTGATTCGGACGGCCGCCCCGAGCTTCTGCTGTGGTGGCAAAGCACGGGCAGCAGTGCGGAAGGAGCCGTGCGCGGTTGGCGCTTCGAAGACGAGGCAGCGTCAATCGCCTTGTTGCTTCCTGAACTCGACAGCGACTCGGCTCTGGGCTATCGCGGACGCGATCAATTCGGCATTCAAGGCGCCATGCTGGCCCGCAGTTTTCCGGTGTATCGCGAAGACGACGATAACGCCGAGCCCACCTCGGGTTTTGTGCGAGTGATTCGCTACGCCTTGAACAAAGGCAGCTTCGAGGCGGCAAGCATTTCGCTCGAACCTGCGGCCGGATCGCCGCAGGCTGAGGTGCTGGGTGGCTAAGCCTTAGCCCAGCATGTTCGGATCATGAAGCTCGGGAATCAGCGTGAACCTCACGGGATCGGCGGGATACGTGTGACCGGAAGACTGGCCCTGAGTATTGGTGTCTTCCCACAGGGCACTGCCCTCAAGCATTTTGGCTTTTAGCGTCATCGGGTCAGACCCGATGGGATACGGCGCGGGCCGCGTGGTGTCGCGAACATAGTGGAAGCTCATGACATGCTCCTTGTTTGGGGGGAAGGCGCAAAGCCACTGGCTTCGCGCCCCTGAAGCGTCAGCGAACCGCGAGGCTCGTGGTTTCTACGCTGGAGACACCGTTGACATTGCGCGCCAACTCAATGGCCAACGCACGCTCTGCACCGCTATCCAAATCACCGCGCAGCGTCACCACACCACGCAAGGTGCTGACATCGATATCCGACCCCTGCACATTGCTTGAATACAGGCAGGTGCTTTTCACCTTGGTAGTGATCCAGGTATCGGCAATGTCCGTGGCAAGGGTGGGGGTTGCGACGCCCTGCTCACTCGTCATGGCGACCGATTTTTTCGCGACCAGCAAGCGATTGTCGACACCGGTGACGCCTGTCGTATTCGAAGCCAAGCGCCCCGCAGCAAGCGCACCTTCCTTGGAATCCACGCTGCCAGTGAGTACCACGTGACCATCCGTGGTGCGAACGGCAATCTCATGGCCTTGAGCGTACTGACTCCAACCAAGGCGAGCCTTGATCGAGGATGTGATCGTGGCATCGGAAACTGATTGCGCGTAACGGCGATCTTCTGCGTTGCGGGGGGCAACGAAATCGCTCTGAACAACAAGGCGATTATCGACATCAGTAATGCCAGTAACGCCCAACGCAATCTGTGTTGCCAATTCCTTGTTCACGTCTTCAGCAACGCGGCCCGTCAGGGTCGCCTTGCCCGAATCCACAGCGACCGAGATGGAGGACGCTTTGAGGTAAGGACTTAACGCGTAGGTCGTCCAGATCTGCATTTCTTTGCGAGCGTTGTTGACTTCCGAAGAAGCGGTGTTGGTGGACGCCAAGCTGATCATCGGCGTCGCAGCCATCGCGATCAGGCTTGCGAGGCCGAACGTTTTGAGGGGGGTGTGCATAAGGAAACTCCGTAGCGCGTGGGGGGATGGCGCTCAGCCGACTCGGCGATCAAAAAAACTCTTGACCTGTTTGTCGGCTTCACTGCGATGAATGGAATAGCGCTTCTCGACCAGTGCAGCGAGCGTGTCGTGATTGCCTTGAGTCTTGCCCAAGTCTTCTTCGCTGATCTTGGCCCAAGTGCCATGTGCGGCTGAAACATGCTCCTTCCATGAATTGCCGACAGCAGGAGTTGCCGAGGCTTTGGACGGTTGACTCATCAACTGGTCATCGCCATGTGCAGCGTGCGGCATGCTGGCGTCGGCGGGCTTTTCTGATTTGAAACTGGTGGAGCTCTTGGCAGCATTGAGCTGCGTGACGGGTGCGCCGGGGGTGTGGGGAGTGTTCATGCTGACCTCTGAGTGGGGGCGATGAACTGCGGCGAAGCGCTGCGGTGTCCATCGGGGCGGTAGGCCCAGAACCGAGACTGCGCCCAGCCATCTGAAAGGTCGGTGCGATGACGCGCTTAGGTCCTGCTTCGCAGGCAGAGGCGCCCTCTGCGACCAGCGACTGCAAGCCATCGCGGAAAGACTCCGAGCGCTTGCCAAGGGCATGGCGAAACCGCAACCTGTCGGCCCCCAATCGTTAGCGCGACATGCCTATGCAAAGGACTGCACTCAAGACCGCCACGCTGCTCGTCGGCCTGCTCGCGTCATTGCCATGGGCGTCCACGACGCTGGCTTCATCGGTGCTCGACATCCCTGCCCTCGTGAACAGGCTGGTCACCGAGCCGCGTATCGAAGATGTGGCCCTCTCGCCTGACGCGCGACATGTCGCGCTGCAAATACGGCAGGAAAACAAGACGATCATCGTCGTGCTCAAACGCTCCGACGGAAAAATCGCCGCGCACATGGGCCTCGGCGAAGACAACCATCTCGTCGACCCGGTTTGGGCCTCCGATACGATGCTGCTCGCGCGTCTGCTCCTCAGGGTCGACAAGAACGAAGCGCCACTCGGAACGGGCATCGTCTATCGCCTTGATGTGAGCAGCGGTGAAGCCGCGGCTTTGAACAGTCAATCGAGCGGCTTGCTGCGCGGCACCGGTACGCGTCAGGTTTACGCCTACCTGCTCGATGCCTTGGCGAACGACGACAAGAACGTGCTGCTCGGAATGGAAACGATGGATGGACTGCAGTCGTTCCCCGAAGTCTTCCGCACCGAACTGGCCACGGCCCGCGTCAGTCTCGTGGCGCGCTCGCCGGTCGCGAATGCTGGCTTCGTTACCGACGGCGACGGCCGAGTTCGTGTGGCACAGGGCTCACCCGAAAACCAAGTGTTCGAGACGTGGTACCGCGAGAATGATGAGAGCGAGTGGCGCATGTTGCATCGCGCCGACGCTAATGGTCTGGCGTGGATCGCGCTCGGGTTTTCGGAAGACGGTCGTCGCATCCTGTTCGAAAGGGAGCAGGACAAGGGTCCGAACCGCCTCGATTGGTGGTCTCCAGACAGCGGCGAATGGACGGAAGCTTGGTCCGATCCGGTGTTCGACGTCGGTCACGTGTTCCGGGCACCGAACGGCGCCGTCATCGGCGTTGAGCCCGCCGGCGGAGAAGGCAAGGTGGTGTTCTTCGATGCCGCTTCCGCCGCAGCGGCCGTGCATGCAGACCTCTCGACTGTGCTGCCGGGCAAGCGCATTCGTGTGGGCCAGGCACAAGGCGCCGAAGGCGTGCATTTGCTGTTCTCGTCTTCAGATCGTGACCCGGGCACCTTCCATATTTGGCATCCGGGATCGCGCAAGCTCGAACGCATGGCCGCTCTGCTGGACGGCGTCGATGCACGTGAACTCGCGAGGGCCCTGCCGATCAGCTTTACGGCACGCGATGGACTGCCACTGCATGGCTTCCTGACCCGACCGGTCGGCAAGCCCACAGGCGCGGTGCCACTGGTGCTGATGCCGCACGGCGGCCCCATTGGCGTGCGCGACGATGGCTCATTCGACGAGTCGGTCCAACTCTTGGCGGCAGCCGGTTACGGCGTTCTGCAAGTGAACTTTCGCGGCTCCTCCGGACGAGGCGCGGCCTTCATGGACGCCGGCTTCGGCGAGTGGGGCGGCGCCATGCAACGTGACTTGGAAGATGCGGTGGCTTGGGCGATTGCCGAGGGCCATGCCGAGAAGGGCAAGCTCTGCGCGGTTGGTGCCAGCTATGGCGCCTACGCTTCGATGCTCGCGATTGCCAACGACCCCGACACCTTCGCCTGCGGCGTGGGCGAGGTGGGCTTGTACGACCTGAGCACCTGGGAAGAATCGGCCGACGTGGGCCGCTTTCGGCGAGCGCAAGAGTACGTAGGGCGCTCGATCGGCAACGTCGATCGCGCGGCGATCTCACCGATTGGTCGAGTGAGCAAGATCAAGGATCCGGTCCTGCTCACCGCCGGAGCGCTGGATCAGCGCACTCCCGCCCGGCAGTCGACGGCCTTTGCCGACGCACTGCGCAAAGCCGGTGTGGATGTCGAACTCAAGATCTACGAAGGCGAAGGCCACGGTTTTCAGGCGCTGGAAAACCGCAGAGACCGCGCCACTCGGCTGCTGCGATTCATCACCGAGCATCTCCCGCCGTCGCCCTGAATCTCTGGGCGGTGCTTAGCCGCCCAGCAAATGCTTCAGCACCGCCATGCGCACGGCTACGCCGTTGGCCACCTGCTGCAAGATCACGGATTGCGGGCCATCGGCCACGTCGTCGGCAATTTCCACGCCGCGATTCATCGGCCCCGGATGCATCACGATGGCATTGGGTTTGGCTTTCGCAAGACGAGAACGCGTGAGTCCGAAAGTGCGGAAGTACTCGTCGAGCGAGGGCACCAAGCCTTCTTCCATGCGCTCGCGTTGAACGCGCAGCATCATCACCACATCCACGCCTTCGAGCAGCGCGTCGAGTTGCTGGCCGACCGTGCAACCCACCAAGGTATCGGCTTCGGGCAGAAGACTCTGCGGCGCGCAAACGCGGATCTCACCGCAGCCCAAGGCGCGCAGCGCATGAAGATCGGAGCGCGCCACGCGCGAATGGCGCACATCACCCACGATCAGGGCGGTGAGCTTCGAAAAATCACTGCCCTTGTGCTGACGGATCGTGAGCATGTCGAGCAGCCCCTGTGTGGGATGCGCAGCTCGACCATCGCCTGCGTTCAACACCGAGGTGCTCGGCAGCACGCCGTCCGACAGCGCGGCAACGGCACCGTTCTCGGCATGCCGGATCACGAATGCATCCATGCCCATGGCTTCGATGGTGCGCAAGGTATCGAGTGCGCTTTCGCCCTTCTTCACCGACGAGGCTGCGATATCGAAATTGACAACATCGGCACCCAAGCGCTGCGCCGCCAGCTGAAAACTGGTGCGTGTACGCGTGGAGTTTTCGAAGAACAGATTGCACACGGTGCGGCCCGCCAAGACCTGGCGTGCTCCGGTGCCGCCAGCGGCATGAGGCCGCAGCGCTTCCGCAGATTCCAGCAGGTGCTCAATCCGCGCCGCTCCCAAACCATCAAGAGTCAGGAAGTGTCGGAGTCGGCCGTCGGGCGTCAGGGCGTGCTCAGTCATTTCGTTGTTCCTCAAAGAAAAATGGTTAGTCGCCGATGGCCAGCGCCGAGTCCGCATCGCCGCTCAACCAGCGTTCGACGATGACCACGGCAGCGAGCGCGTCCAGCGTTTCGGCATCGCTCTTCTTTCTCAAGCCTTGGCGACGCTGCTGTGCAAACCGCGCCGAGGCCTCGCGCGAGCTGCGCCGCTCATCGACCATGACGACGGGCAGACCGCTGCGCTTGGCGGCCGCACGCGCAAATCCACGCGCACGCTGACGTGCCGGCGGATCGGGATCAGCGTCATCAAAGGTTTGCGGGTCGCCCACCACCAGCTGCGAAGGCGCCCATTCGCGGATCAAGCGATCAAATCGCGACCAATCGGGGATGCCGCCGTGCACTTCGATGAGGCCCTGCTCGCTGGCCGTACCGGTAATGGAATTGCCCACCGCAACGCCGATGCGCTTGGCTCCGACATCGAAGCCGAGCACTGCGGCGCCCGCACTCATGCGTGACCGCTGTAATCGGCCATGCGGGCCATGTCCACGCCAATCTGCCCGGCGGCTTCGGTCCAGAGCGCTTCGCTCTCGGTATCAAACACCAAACTTTCCGATGCCGGCACGGTGAGCCACGCGTTCTGAGTGAGTTCGCCTTCCAGCTGTTCGCCACCCCAACCCGCGTGACCGATCAGCACCAGAAAACGCTCCGGCCCTTCACCACGCGCAAGGGCATGAAGAATCTCGCGCGAGCTGGTCAATCCAAACGGACCAAAGCGCAGGGTGGACGACCAAGGGCGCGGATCGTCGTGCAGCACGAAGCCGCGATCGCCTTGCACTGGACCACCCCACAACACCGAGCGCGCCAAAATGTCGCGACTGGCGCCTTCAATACCGAGTTGCTCAAGAAGCTCGCCCAAGAGCACATCGGTGCGGCGATTCAAGATGATGCCCATCGCACCTTCGCCATCGTGCTGGCAAAGCAGCACGGCCGTGCGCGAGAACTGCGGGTCATCCATGCCGGGCATGGCGAGCAGCAAAGACGAAGCGAGGGAGCGTTCCAGAGGCATGTGCCTATTGTAGGCCGTGCCTGACGAGGCTGGCGTGGCTAAGCTGTCAATGCGCTGAAGACTGGAAACCGCGATGTCCCTTGCCCTGCCCCAACCCGAAGCCCTTGCCCGCGCCAGCCTGCTGGCGGTGGCGCTCCTGCTGCTGAGCGCCTGTGGCCCGAGCCCCGAAGAGCAACGCGCTGCCGCCGAAGCGGCCGCCCAGGCCCGCGAAGCAAAGGTGGCCCCCACGCTGGCGCTCTACCGCGAAGCCAAAGCCAAGGGCGACGCGGCCTTGGCCTTGGCCAGCGCCACGGTGGTGATGACCGATGCGCCCGGTGGCGCTGCGGCCGCCGAAGTCGAGGCCAATCTCGAATCGCTGCGCGAAGAAGCCGCCGCCCAGGCCGAAACCAAGCGCCTCCAAGGCCTTTGGGCCTATCTGTCCACGCTGATCGACGGCGAGGTGACCGCCCAGCGCTCGGCCTCGATGCGCAACCTGAAGCCGGAAGGCAGCGAGGAAGCGGTCATGGCACCGCCCACCGTGCAGTTGGTGCTGCGCAATGACCCCCGCTGGGGACAGAGCACCTATCTGGTCATCGAAGATGGCGTGTTCGACTGCGGAAGTCCCTGCGCCTTCCAACTGCGCTTTGACGGTGGCGATCCGCAACGCTTTGCCGGCGAGGCCTCGAGCACGGGCACCCACCCTGCACTGTTCATCAATGACGACAAGCGCTTTATCGCCGCGCTGAAGGACACGAAGCGCCTTGAGGTGTTGCCGGCGAACGGCAAGGGACAGGCCTTGGTCTTTGAAGTGGGCGGCTACGATCCTGAGCGCTATCGCACGGGCCGCTAAGCAGACACGGCGGGCGCCGGGCGAATTGCCCGGCACCTTTCATGAACAAGACTTAGTGATCGACCTTGGCGACTTCCACGCCATCCATGCCGGCGGACAAGGTGCGGGCATCGCCGCCTTGAGCCAGCTTGATCTTCAAGCGCACTTCGTTGGCCGAGTCGGCGTAACGCAGGGCGTCTTCGTAGGTGATCTCGCCAGACTGATAGAGCTCGAACAAAGCCTGGTCGAAGGTCTTCATGCCCAGGTTGGTCGACTCTTTCATGATGTCTTTGAGCTTGTGGATCTCGCCATCGCGGATGTAGTCGGACACCAAGGGCGTGCCGAGCAGAATCTCCATGGCGCAACGACGGCCCTTGCCATCGGGCGTGGGCACCAACTGCTGCGCCACAATGCCCTTCAGGTTCAAGGACAAGTCCATCAAAAGCTGGTTGCGGCGCTCTTCCGGGAAGAAGTTGATGATGCGGTCCATCGCCTGGTTCGAGTTGTTGGCGTGCAAGGTGCACAGCACCAAGTGACCGGTTTCTGCGAACGCAATGGCGTGATCCATACCTTCGCGGGTACGGATTTCGCCGATCATGATGACGTCGGGTGCTTGGCGCAGCGTGTTCTTCAGCGCGGCTTCCCAGCTGTCGGTATCAATGCCGACTTCACGCTGGGTCACGATGCAACCTTCGTGTTTGTGCACGAACTCGATCGGGTCTTCGATGGTGATGATGTGGCCCGAAGAGTTCATGTTGCGGTAGCCAATCATCGCCGCCAATGACGTGGACTTACCCGTACCCGTGGCGCCGACAAAGATGATCAAACCGCGCTTGGTCATGGCCAAGGTTTTGATCACCGCCGGAAGGTTGAGCTCTTCCACCGTCGGAATCTTGGTCTCGATGCGACGCAGCACCATGCCCACTTGGTTGCGCTGGTAGAAGCACGAGACACGGAAACGACCCACACCCGCCAAGCCGATGGCGAAGTTGCACTCGTGAGTTTTTTCGAACTCCTCGCGCTGCGAGGGGTTCATCACGTTCAGTACCAGATCGCGGCTCTGGTTGGGCGTGAGCGCTTCCTGCGTGATCGGCACCAGCTTGCCGTGCAGCTTCATGGACGGCGGAACGCCGGCGGTAATGAACAAGTCCGACGCCTTCTTGTGCGCCATCAACTTGAGGAACGAGGTGAAATCGATGCTGCTCATGGAAATTCTCCTGCGCCCTTACTCGAAGGTGCGCTTGTCCTTGGCGTAAGTGGACGCCTGCGCACGGGTAATCACGCCGCGCTTCAGCAAGTCTTGCAAGCACTGGTCGAGCGTTTGCATGCCGTACTGCTGGCCGGTCTGGATCGAGCTGTACATCTGCGCCACCTTGTCCTCACGGATCAAGTTTCGAATGGCCGGAATGCCGACCATGATCTCGTGCGCGGCCACACGTCCGCCGCCCACTTTCTTCAACAGCGACTGCGACACCACGGCGCGCAGCGACTCGGAAAGCATGGAGCGCACCATCGGCTTCTCACCGGCGGGGAACACGTCGATGATGCGGTCGATGGTTTTGGCGGCCGAGCTGGTATGCAGGGTGCCGAACACCAAGTGGCCGGTTTCCGCGGCGGTGAGCGCCAAGCGGATGGTTTCCAGATCGCGCAACTCACCGACGAGGATGTAGTCGGGGTCTTCGCGCAGTGCGGAACGCAGCGCCTCGTTGAAGCCGTGCGTATCGCGATGCACTTCGCGCTGGTTAACCAAGCACTTCTGCGAGGTGTGCACGAACTCGATCGGGTCTTCGACCGTCAGGATGTGCGCGTACTCGTTCTTGTTGATGTGATCGACCATGCCTGCCAGCGTGGTGGACTTGCCCGAGCCGGTGGGGCCAGTGACCAGAATCAAACCCTGCGGCTGGTCGATGAGCTCGCGGAAAATGCGCGGCGCATTCAAGTCTTCGAGCGTCAGGATTTCGGAGGGAATGGTACGGAACACCGCACCCGCGCCGCGATTCTGGTTGAAGGCATTCACGCGGAAGCGCGCGAGGCCGGGGATTTCAAACGAGAAGTCGGTCTCGAGAAACTCTTCGTAATCGCGGCGCTGCTTGTCCGACATGATGTCGTAGATCAGCGAGTGCACGGTCTTGTGGTCGAGCGCCGGGATATTGATGCGGCGCACATCACCATCCACGCGGATCATCGGCGGCAATCCTGCCGACAGGTGAAGGTCAGACGCTTTGTTCTTAACCGAGAACGCCAACAGTTCAGCGATATCCATTCCGTGCTCTCCCCGAATCCGCGTAATGCGTGGCCATACACGCCGCCCCGCTGAAGGGCAGCTTTGCGGCAGTATAGCCCTAGCCCTCAACGCGCCAAGCGTGACCGGCTCGCCCTTTTTGCTCCGCCCGCCGGCATTGAATGGACGCCCTAGAAAACCGCTATCGCCACCTGCTTTCCGGTCTTTCTGAGGCCGCAGGCCAGCACGCGCCGACCCTGCTTGCGGTTTCGAAGCTGCAGCCCGCCGCGTCGGTGCGCGCGCTGGCGGCATTGGGTCAGCGCTGCTTTGGCGAGAACTACGTGCAGGAAGCCATTGCCAAGCAGGCCGAACTCGCCGATTTACCCTTGGAATGGCACCTGATCGGGCCTTTGCAGTCGAACAAGTGCCGTGAAGCGGCCCGACATTTCGACTGGGTCCAGTCGGTGGATCGCGCCAAGCTGCTGCCCTTGCTGAATCGCGAACGCCCTGATGATCGCGGCGCACTGAACATCCTGCTGCAGGTGAACATCGATGGCGAAGCCAGCAAGGCCGGCTGCGATCCCGCAGATTTGGATGCCCTGGCCGATGAGGCCGCCGCCCTGCCGAATCTGCGTTTGCGCGGACTGATGGCGATCCCGGAACCACACCCCGACCCTGCGCATCGCCGTGCGGCGTTTGCACGGATGAAGGCGCTTTTCGACACCCTCAAAACGCGCCACCCCAGCTGCGACACCCTGTCGATGGGTATGAGTGACGATTACCCCATGGCCTTGGCGGAAGGGGCCACCCTCATCCGCGTGGGAACCGCGCTGTTCGGGGCACGTCCAGCACGCCCTTGAGGCGGGGTTACGTGCACCGCCGCTTGCCCGCATGATGTGTGCTTGGCCCTAGTCGAGCTTTTCGCATGCGTTCTGATTCGCCCTCCTTTCCGTCTGTTGCCTTCATCGGCGGCGGCAACATGGCTCGCGCTTTGATCGGCGGCATGCTGCGCGGTGGCGCCGCGGCTTCTGGCATTCATGTTTCGGAACCGTATGCGCCAAATCGCGAAGGCCTCGCCCAAGAGTTCGGCGTATGTACCACCGAAGACAACGCACAAGCAGCCTCAGCCGCCAGCGTGTGGGTACTAGCCACCAAACCGCAGGTGCTGCGCGGTGTGTGCGAGGCCTTGGCGCCATTCGCTCAGGCGCAACGGCCGCTCGTGGTGTCGATCGCTGCAGGCATTACCAGTGCGCAAATTGATCGCTGGCTGGGCGGCGGGCAGGCCGTGGTGCGCACCATGCCGAATACGCCCGCGCTGCTCGGTGCGGGCGTGACCGGCCTTTACGCCACACCGGCCACCAGCAACGCGCAGAAAGCTACTGCGGATGTTCTGCTTCGGCCCGCGGGTGACACGGTGTGGATCGAACAGGAAGACCTGATGGATGCCGTGACCGCAGCCTCGGGCAGTGGCCCCGCTTATGTGTTCTTGCTGGCCGAGGCCATGCAGGCAGCGGCCGAAGCCGAAGGCCTGCCCACCG
>JAIXVL010000186.1 GCA_027483045.1 Lysobacteraceae bacterium | reverse complement strand
GATGTCGCCGAACAGGTTGGTGGTCACGATGATGTCGAACTGCTCGGGGCGCATCACCAGCTGCATGCAGGTGTTGTCCACGATCATCTCGTTGCACTGGATGTCCGGGTACTTCTGCGCCACTTCACGGGCCGTCTTCAAGAACAGACCGGAGGTGGACTTCAGAATATTGGCCTTGTGCACCACGGTAATCTTCTTGCGACCCAGGCTGCGCGCCAAATCGAAGGCGTAGCGCACGATGCGCTCCGAGCCTTTGCGCGTGACCTTCTGGGTAAGCAAAGCCGTTTCGCCGTCGGGAGAAACCGACTGCCCTTCACCGATGTAGGCACCCTCGGTGTTCTCACGCACCGTAATGATGTCGATGTTCTCAAAGCGCGACTTGGTGCCCGGAAAGCTCGTGGCCGGACGCACGTTGGCGTACAGATCGAACTGCTTGCGCAGCGAAACGTTGATGGACGAGAAGCCTTCGCCGACCGGAGTGGTCAGCGGGCTCTTGAGCGCGATCTTGTGCTTGGCGATCGACTCAAGGGTGGCCGCTGGGAGCAGCTCGCCGGTCTTCTCCAAAGCCGACAGCCCGGCCTCCACAAACTCGTACTGCAAGCCGAGCTTCATGGCATCGAGAACGCCGAGCGAGGCGTCCATGATCTCGGGGCCAATACCGTCGCCACGCATCACTGCAATCGTCTGAGACATTTTTTCTTCCTTATGCCGCCCGATCCAGTGCAGGCGCCTAGGGGCAATTATGCAGCAGCTAGGCCTTCCAAGCTCTGATGCGCGTCAAACTTGAAGCCCTGCGATTCAGCCATGGGCCTCATCGTGGGCGCTAGGCGCCTGCGCCTCGCCGGCCTCGAGCTGATCGAGGAAATCGACGGCGCGGCGCAAATGGGGGATGACGATCGAGCCGCCAACCACCAGACCCACGCTGAAAGTCTCGAAGAACTCTTCGCGGTTGACGCCCACCTGCTTGCACTGGGCCACGTGGTAGGCGATGCAGTCGTCGCAGCGCAGCACCATCGACGCCACCAGACCCAACAGCTCCTTGGTCTTTACATCGAGCGCACCGGCCTTGTACGTCTGCGTATCAAGAGCAAAGAAGCGCCGGACGACTTGATTGTCTTCCGCGAGGATGCGCTCGTTCATGCGCTTGCGGAAAGCGGTGAATTCGTTGACGCGGTCGTTCATGGCGTGGACTCCAGCAAGCTGGCCAAGCCGCCTGCGCGATCGAGGGCGACCATGTCGTCGAAACCGCCAACATGGGTGCCATTGATGAAAATCTGGGGCACCGAAGTGCGTTTGGTGCGTTCGCGCATTTCCATGCGGGCTTCCATATCAAGATCGACGCGCACCTCGCGGTAACTGGCGCCCTTGGACTTGAGGAAATTCTTGGCGGCGACGCAATAGGGGCAAACGGCCGTGGTGTACATCACGACATCGGCATTGGACATGGCGGGTTCCTCATCGACACATTCATCGAATCGGCGGAACTATGGGGGCTGCGTGAGGTCTTTTCCAGCTTCCTCCGCGCCAACTTAACGGCGGATTCACCAGCACTTCCTCCGCCTTCGGCATTCTCTACGCATGATCGTATCGCTCCCGACCCGTCTACACCCACTCGCCCTCGCGCTGAGTCTGGCTTTGCTGGGCAGCGGTACCGCGGGCGCACAGTCCGGTGCGGATGCCTTGCCCGACATGGGCTCGTCGGCCGCCAGTCTGATCACGCCAGCGGAAGAGGCGCGCTACGGCGAAATGGTCATGCGGGAACTGCGAGGCCGAGACCTCCTTGTCGAAGATCCGCTGGTGGAGGGCTGGCTTCAGGGCCTTGGATTTCGAATCGCCGCGTCCAGCGATGAGCCGGACCACGGCTACACGTTCTTCATGATGCGTGATCGCCGCATCAACGCGTTCGCCACGCTTGGTGGCTTGGTAGGCATGAATGCGGGATTGGTGCTGGAATCTCAGCGTGAGGACGAGGTGGCCGGGGTGATGGCACACGAGGTGGCCCATGTGACCCAAAGCCATGTGCTGCGCTCCGCAGAAAAATCACAGCAGAATCAATTGCCCATCATGCTGGCCATGCTAGGCGCCATCGCTGCCGCTTCGCAAACCGAGTCGAATTCCAACGGCAACGCCATCGGCGCCGCCGTGATTGGTGCGCAGGCGCTCATGGCGCAGATGCAGATCAACTACACCCGCAGCAACGAATCTGAAGCCGACCGCATCGGCATCGACACGCTGTCCCGCGCAGGCTTCGACCCCTTGGGAATCGCTGATTTCTTTGGTCGCCTGCAAAGGGCGTCGCGCGGTAATCAAGGCGGCTGGCAAGCGCCCGAGTATCTGCGCAGCCATCCGGTGACCACGACACGCATTGCCGAAGCACGCGACCGAGCAGTGCTGCTCGCGAAACGCCCCCCGATCAGTTCTTCGATCAATCGTGAGGAGGGGCACCTGCTCTTGCCCGTCGGTTTTGAGCCGGAGCGCGGCATGGCGCCAAGGGCGGCCGAGTACGCGTGGGCGCGCGAGCGCTTGAGGGTCATCTCCGCACCGACGGCGCGTGAAGCAGTGGCCGAATACGCGGGGCTCGTGGGACCGGAAAGTGCTCCAGAAGTGCGCTACGGCTACGCCTTGGCGCTGGTGCGCAATGGACAGGCCGCATTGGCCGCGCGCCAGCTCGATGCGCTTCTGGCCGAGCTGCCTAAGCACCTTTGGGTGCGCTTGGCGGCGGCAGAAGCTGCACATAAGGCGGGCCGCCCGGCAGACGCCACGCAACGCTTTGAAGCCCTGCTCGCCGAGTACCCGCAGCACCGCGCCACCAGCTTGAGCTATGCGGAAGCCTTGATCGAGCGCGGCGACCAGCGCTCGGGGCGTCGCGCACAAGGCGTATTGCGGCCGCTTCTCGCGGGCGGCTCGGAGGATCTGCTGCTGCAACAGCGATTCGGCCGGGCCAGCGAACTGGCCGGCGACAGCAATCGAGCGGCGGAGAGCTACGCGGAGGCTTCGTTCCTGTCCGGCCGCGCCGAAGACGCCCTCAAGCAGCTCGATCAGCTCAAACAGCGGGACGATGTGGACTATGTGCAGCGGGCCCGCGTGGAAGCGCGCATGGCCGAAATGATGCCTGTAGTGCTTGAAATGCGCCGAATTGGGCTGAAGCCCGAGGATCAGGGCCGTCGGCCCAACGAGGGCCTCGACAACCGCTCATAGCGGTAAAGTGACGATTCCCTTGCAGTCGTCACCGTCCCGTCATAAAAGTTTTATCTACTGGCGCGACTGATCCCATGGCTTGGACGAACCGTGCAGAAGCGCATCCTCATCGTCGACG
>JAIXVL010000113.1 GCA_027483045.1 Lysobacteraceae bacterium | reverse complement strand
GGCGCTTCTTCCTTTCCTCAAGCACAGCGGCGACGGGAACAGTCTGCGGCGCATCCTGCTTCGGTTCCGGCGGCGGCCCGTTGTCCTTCGGCGCATCGGCCTTCGGTGCGAAGCGGCCCGCGTCATCGCGCGGCCTTTCGCCCTTCGGCTGCGCGTCGGGTTTGTCGCCCGTTTCAGCGGGTGCGGCCGGCGGCGGTTCCGTTGCCTGCCGCCCGGCAGGTTCCGTGTCGCGCGCTGGCGCATCGCTGCGCAGAATGTCATTCATCGGACGCGGCTCGAAAGCCGCGCCTTCCGGTGCAGTCGTGTCCTGTTCCATGTTTCCGGTGCAGCCGCATCAACGCCGGGCCAAGGCGAAACACTGGACGCCGCCAGCGACGGGCCGCGATACGCTCGCGACAAGCGAAGCGCCCCGAAGGGCGAAAATCAGAAGGCGATGGCCGCCGCGCCGAACGCGATCACAACGGGCGGCACAAAGCCAAGCGTGTTGGATAGCGTCCAGTTGATCGCCAGCGGCGCGCTAGGCCGCATGGACTGCGCGAGTTC
This sequence comes from Lysobacteraceae bacterium, assembly GCA_027483045.1. Taxonomy (GTDB): domain Bacteria; phylum Pseudomonadota; class Gammaproteobacteria; order Xanthomonadales; family Xanthomonadaceae; genus Silanimonas. The sequence continues at coordinate 4,437 of JAIXVL010000113.1, read as the reverse complement.
GCGGCCCAGCCAGTAGAACGTGACCAGCAGCGCAGCGGCCCACTGCGGCCCAAGGATCGCGGCGAAGTAGCCGGCGGCAAAGATCGGCACCGACAGGGCGATATGCGAGAGCGTGGACTTGATCATGCCGGCCACACCACTGCGACCGCGTCCGCAGCGTCGTTAGTCTTGGCTGCCACCACCGCAGCCTCCGCGACGTCCGACGCAACGCGAATAGCGTTGATGCCCGCCCCCATGGTGCGCAGCGCGGCAGCCTCGGCGGCTTCCTGTGGCGTCCATGCGCGGCCAGTGCGAATGTCCAGCAACTCGACCGCGCGGCGCGTGGCGTTCATCTGGCGATACAGCGGCGCAACAGCAAGAATGCGCGCGCTCGCCTCGGCCTTGATTTCCTCGATACGCTCGGCCTGCGCCTCGGCAAGTGTTCGGCTGTCAATGACCGTGCGCGCGTTGTTTGGGCCAAAGAGGATCGTTATCGGCATTGGCTACACCGTCGCCATTGCGGTGCAAGGCGGCCCCGGCGTTGCCGCAGTCCACGTCACAGCACCGAAGGTTGCTGGGAAGGCGTTCGCGTAGGCATCTGCGCGCCGCGCGCCAGTGATGGCGGTTCCGGACGCCGTGAAAGGGTTGGCGACCGCCTGCCCCACGAGATTGAACAAATCCTGATTGAGAGAACTTGCGGGGTCCGGGCAAGCGATCTGTGCCGCGCCGTTGAACTTCCACGCGGCCCACACAATGCCAGGCTGCAAGATGGGGTTGGACGCGAACACATAGCCGACGATCACGGCCGACGTCAGGTCCATGGCCGCCGTGCCTTCCGCGATGAGCGTGCCGCCAGCCAACAGGTTAGTGTAGAGCGCGCCCTTCGCGAAAACGCCCGGCGTGCCGGTCACCACACGCATTGCTACGTATTGAACCTGCACCGGCGCCGCGATGCGGATGGGGATCGCGTAGATGGTGTCAGCCACCATCGCGCCAGTGGTTACGCCGGGCGCAATGCTGCCGTAGTAGGCGCTGCCGCTCCGATAGCCCGGATGCAGCAGCCCCCCGGCTTGGCTTCGCGAAAACCCGCTAAACGCGCGAAGGGTCATATCAGTAGCCCCAGCCGGGCGTGACGTAGAGCGTTGCCGTTCCGCCAGCCGCGCACACCGCAGCCAAAACGCCCGCCTGCGTCTCAACAGTGATGATCTTCGATTGCCCCGGCAGGATCGGGTAATCGGTCGTTACCGCCGTCTGCGGCGATGCCCCCACGCGCACGAAGCACGCAGACGCGCCATCGTTCTGCAATTCGACTTGCGGCAGCGCGCCCGGCAGCGTGACCGATTGCGACGTAGCATTGACGTTAATCGTCTGCGTCGCGGCGCCGGGCCGAAACGGTTCAAAACGCATCATGTCGGGGGCCTCACATCATCATCAGCAGCAGCGTTGCCGCGTCGTCTTCGTCGCGCAGTTCAATCATCACGCGCAGCATTGCCGCCGCATCGGCGGGCGGGATCAGGTCAACAACCTCGGACGCCAGCGCCATCAACTCAAAGCGCGGCAAAACCTCTAGCGGGCGCTCGGCCCGTATCTCGACAGCAGCTAGCGCGGCATCGGCCGGCGCATCCTCGCTCAGTTCCTTGCGCACCGCCGGCCAGGCGGCCCGCACGCGCTCGGCTAGTTCCGCCTCAAGCTGCGCGACCGTGACGGTGCGCTCAGGCTTGATCCAGTAGCGCCGCCCGCGCCCGCTATCCCCCGCCCCGCCCCGGTCAACAACAGGCGGCGGGATCGGCGGCGCAACACCTTGCGGCGCGAACAGCGTTAGAAGCGTCATGGGGTGCCCCCGTTAGGCGAAGGCGAAGAACCCCGACACGTCATTCAAGGCGAGGCCGGTTGCCGTGTTGTCAGTCAGCCCCTTGGCGCTGGTGACGCTGAACGTGCAGGCCGTGCCGAATGCCAGACCGCCGGGGAAGTGAGCCGAGACAACGCCGCCCGCCGGAATGTCGATTTCAAACAGCGCCGCCGTGGTGCCCAGCGTAGGGGCCGCGACGCCGAACACCTTCACGCTACGCAGCGCAGCGGCCGAGTTCTGCAACTGAAAGCCAAGCAGGCGCCCCGCCGTTGCCTTTACTGTGCCGGCGGCAGGCGTAGCGGGCGACATGACAGCCACAAAGGACGCCGCGCCGGTCGCGTTAGCGCGATACTGAATGCCGACATCGCCAACAGCGTTGACGCCAGCAATGAGGGACACGCCGCCGTTAACCGTGGTCTGCAAGTTCGCCGCAGTCGGCTGCGCGATGTTGGTAACGGTTGGCGTCCACGGTTCAGACGACAGCCGCGTAAATGCCTGGATCGACCCACCCGTAATCAGGGTCGCAATGCGCAGGCGCAGAAAGCGACAGCGAAGCGGGATCGTGTAGACAATCTGCGAAGCCGTCGCCGTAATGGCCGCCGTGATCGGGGCGCCGGTCAGAAGCGCCGCGTTGTAGACCGGCAGCGCAACCCAGTTCGTGCCGTCGTTGCTCTGCTCGAAAATGAACGTGCCAGCGGTGCCCGTGCTGACCACCTGCACCGAAGCAGACCGCTGGTTGGAAACGTCCGTCCCGGCCGCGCCCGCGACCGACTCTAGGATGTTGTTGACCACGGCGGTTTGCGCCGCCGCGCCGGTCAGGATCACCGCGTTCTCAACGGTCGGAACCGCCGTTTGGTTGCTCGCGATCACCACCGGCTGCGACGCCGCCATGAGCGCCTGACCAGCCGCCGGAACTTTCGCATTCAGCGCCGCAAGCGTCGTCTCGGTCGCCGCGCCGCTCGGCAGCGGCACAGACGCCAGCGACACCGGCAACGGCGCCGCAGCGCTTACGTCCGTTGCGGCCCCATCGGCGCCGAACGTGACCTTGATGCGCTGGAATAGGACGCCGCTGATATCATCAACCGCGATATTCGCCCCGGCGCCAGGCGTGTAGCCGACAAAGTCGCTCACGCCATCACCCGCCGCGCACCAGCAACGCGCCCGTCAGGCCCGCGCACAACCTCAGTAGGTGCCGCGACAAGCCGCGCGAGGTCCGCAAGCGCCGCATCCGTGTTCGCCTGCCCGGCCATCAACTGCTGTTGCCCCGAACCAAGCATCCCGGCCATGTCCTGCACCGTCGCGGCAAGGCCCTGGATCGCTTCAAGCCCCTGCATCTGCGCGCCAGCAATCTGCTGTTCAAGTTCGGGCGTCATCATCACACCCACAGCAGGCGCGGGCCGCTCAGGCGCCGCAGAAGCGGGCGCAGAGGCCGCAGACGGCGCGGCTGGTGCCGGCATACCGGGCGGCGGCATCTGCCCGCCTGCGATCATCTGAGCCTCAATCACGGCAATCTGCGCCTTGGCCTGCGCTTCCACAGCTTCCGCCTCAGCCTTCTTGGCGTTCGCCTCGGCCTGCACCGCTTCCGGCGGCGGGGGCGGCGGCGGCTCGTTCGGATCGCGCCCGCCGTTCTTCATGCGCTCTAGGATTTGGTCCTTATTGCGCAGCGACGACGCCTGAATAAGTGCATCGGGCGGGATCGGCAGGCCGGCTTTCGCAAGCCCCGCCAACTGCTCAAACTGCTCAATCTGCAACGTCGCGATGTCCGGGCCTTCCTCAAGCACGATGTCAACATCAAGCTTGGAAACATCGTTCTTAAGGCCCACCACCTGCATCAAGCGCGGGTCACCTTCGGTCAGGCCCATAGACTGCGCCGCTTGCACCGCCTGCGTTTGGTCCATTTCCATCAGCGCATCCGCCAGCGTCTGCGGCTGGTTCAACCCGGCCCAGCGGATATTGCGCTCATCATCGGTGACGCGGACCCACTTTTCCTTGGTCCAATACTGCTTCACGCGCCGCCAGATGGCGCGATAGACGCGGCGCCGCCAATGGCGATGCACGTCCATGATGGCGCCGATTTCCATGGCGCCGCCCTGCTGAGACAACGCGATAGCGCGGCCAGACGCTTCCTTGCCCTGCTTGCCCATCAGGGCCGCGTTCGGGCCTAGCGCCTGGAAAACCGCCTTCGCTTCCTGCAATAGCGAGGCTTGACCCGCCGACAGGTCCGCTGTCTGCTGAATTTCAAACTGCATCCCCGGCGCTTTGACGATCACGCCATCCGGCTTCGCGAGTTCCTTCCGCGCTTCCTGCACGTCGCGAACCGCGCCTTCCTCCATCACCACCTGGCGCACCGAAAGCAGATGCACCGCCTTGCGATGGCGGAGGTTGATTTCGTCCTGCGGGTCTACAAGGTTACGCACCACGCCATACCGCCAGTTCTCGCGGTTGACGTAAGCGCTCACGAAGATCAGCGGGCACTCAGTCTTGCCGTGTTCATCCACGTAGGGCGAAGGCTGCGCGTCCTCCAACCACCCGCCGCGCGTGAACGTGCCGCAATGCCAATCGTGACCCACGCGCCAATACAGCTGCACCACGCGCACGCGTTTGCGCTT
>JAIXVL010000163.1 GCA_027483045.1 Lysobacteraceae bacterium | reverse complement strand
GGCCGGGCTGGATCTGGGCGACCCAGTACTCGACGTTACCCTTACCGGCGCCCATTCGGACTTCGATCGGCTTCTGGGTGATCGGCTTGTCCGGGAACACGCGGATGCAGAGCTTGCCGCCGCGCTTGACGTAGCGGCTGATCGAGCGGCGTGCCGACTCGATCTGGCGTGCGGTGAGGCGGCCGTGCTCGGTCGCCTTAAGGCCGTACTCGCCGAAGCTGACGGCATTCGCCGACCAGCTCAGACCATCGTTCCGGCCCTTGAACACCTTGCGGTATTTTGTACGCTTGGGTTGCAACATGGCTCGTTACCTCACTTGGCCTGACCACGCGACGGACGTTCCGCGCGCTCTTCGGTCTTTTCTTGGCCGACTTGCGAGAAGTCGAAGATTTCGCCCTTGTAGATCCACACCTTGACGCCAATGACGCCAAACGTGGTGTGGGACTCAGCGAAGCCGTAATCCACATCCGCGCGCAGGGTATGCAGCGGGACGCGGCCCTCGCGGTACCACTCCGAACGGGCGATTTCTGCACCATTCAAGCGGCCTGCGACGTTAACCTTGATACCGAGTGCACCGAGGCGCATCGCGTTGCTCACCGAGCGCTTCATTGCACGGCGGAACATGATGCGACGCTCAAGCTGCTGAGCAATCGACTCAGCAACCAGCTGAGCGTCGAGCTCGGGCTTACGCACCTCAGAGACATTGATGTGCGCCGGAACGCCCATGATGTCCGAGACTTGCTTACGCAGCTTCTCGATATCCTCACCACGCTTACCGATCACCACGCCCGGGCGGGCCGTGTGGATCGTGATGCGCGCAGTCTTGGCCGGACGTTCGATCAGGATCTTGGAGATTCCTGCCTGCGCCAGCTTTTCGCGCAACATCTCGCGCACTTTAAGGTCGGCGGCCAAGTAGCCAGCGAACTCTTTCTTACCCGCGTACCACTTGGAGTTCCAATCTTTGGAAATACCAAGACGGATACCGGTCGGATGAACTTTGTGACCCATCGTTCTCGTCCTTCGCCTTACTTGCCGGAGCCCACAACCACAGTGATGTGGCTGGTGCGCTTCAGGATGCGGGTGCCGCGGCCTTTCGCGCGAGCGCCGAAGCGCTTCAACACGGGACCTTCGTCAACCATGATGGTGGCAACCTTCAATTCATCGACGTCTGCACCCTGGTTGTTCTCGGCATTTGCTGCCGCGGACCAGAGCACCTTGTAGATGAGCTGAGCTGCCTTCTTGTCGCTGAACTTCAGCAGGTTCAAGGCTCGGGCCACCGGGAGACCACGGACTTGGTCAGCGACCAAGCGGGCCTTCTGGGGGGAGATGCGCGTTGCGCGCAGAATGGCTTTGGCTTCCATCATGCGTCTCCTTACTTACCCGACTTCTTGTCGCCGCCGTGACCCTTGAAGGTCCGGGTGAGCGCGAATTCACCAAGCTTGTGCCCAATCATGTTCTCGTTGACGAGAACCGGAATGTGCGCCTTGCCGTTATGTACTGCGATGGTCAAGCCAATCATTTCAGGCAGGATCATCGAGCGACGCGACCAGGTCTTGATCGGCTTCTTGCTGTTGGCCGCTGCGGCAACTTCCACCTTCTTGGAGAGGTGGTGGTCGACGAACGGACCCTTCTTAAGTGAACGTGCCATGGCCTATCAACCCCTACGATCGCGCACGATGAACTTGTCAGTGCGCTTGTTCTGACGCGTCTTGTAACCCTTCGACGGCTGGCCCCAGGGGCTGACCGGATGCGGGTTGCCCTGGCCAGCCTTGGCCTCACCACCGCCGTGCGGATGGTCAACCGGGTTCATGGCCGCGCCGCGAACGGTCGGCTTGATACCGCGCCAGCGCGATGCACCGGCTTTACCCAGCTTCTCAAGGTTGTGCTCGGTGTTGCCCACTTCACCAATGGTGGCGCGGCAATCAACCGGAACCTTGCGCATCTCGCCGGAGCGGAGGCGAAGGGTGGCATAACCATGCTCACGGGCAATCAGCTGCACGCCTGCACCCGCAGCACGAGCGATCTGAGCACCCTTGCCGGGCTTCATTTCGACGCAATGCACGGTGGAACCGATGGGCATGTTGAGCAAGGGGAGCGTGTTGCCGACCTTGATCGGCGCATCCTTACCCGAGATCAGCTGATCGCCGACCTGCAGACCTTTCGGAGCAATGATGTAGCGGCGCTCACCATCGGCGTAGCAAAGCAGCGCGATGTGGGCGGTACGATTCGGATCGTACTCAAGACGCTCGACGCGGGCGGCAATGCCTTCCTTGTCGCGCTTGAAGTCCACCATGCGGTAATGCTGCTTGTGGCCACCACCGATGTGACGCGTGGTGATGCGGCCGTGATTGTTACGGCCACCGGTCTTCGACTTCTTCTCGAGCAACGCCGCGAACGGTGCGCCTTTGTGGAGGTCAGGATTCACAACCTTCACCATGGCGCGGCGGCCAGGCGAGGTCGGCTTAAATGTCATAACTGCCATGGGTATCTACCTCAGGCCGTGGCGGAGACGTCGAGCGTCTGGCCTTCGGCCAAACGGACGTATGCCTTGCGCTTGTCGGAGCGACGGCCAGCACGGGCGCGAAACGCTTTCGACTTGCCTTTGATGTTCGCGACGTTGACGTCCAGCACCTTGACGTTAAACAGGTGCTCGATTGCAGCCTTCACGTCGGCCTTGGTTGCCGTCTTGGCAACTTCGAAGACGTACTGGTTGCTTTCCGCCAAACGCGCGGTCTTTTCGGAAACGCGCGGAGCGCGCAGAACCGCAAACAGGCTCTCGTTGATCATGCCAGCCACTCCTCGATCATCTTGACGGCCTCAGTGGTGATAACCACCGAGTCAGCGCCAACGAGCGAAACGGGGTCGAGGCCCTGCACATCGCGCACTTCCACGTAGGGAATGTTGCGAGCCGCGAGGAACAAGTTCTCGCTCGCCTCTTCGGAAACGATCAGCGTCCGCGAGCCGGTCTTGAGCTCGGCAAGCTTCGCGATCAGGCCCTGAGTCTTGGGCGCATCAACATCAAAAGCCTCGACGATCATGAGGCGACCCTGACGAGCAAGCTCGGACAGAATCACAGACATGGCGCCGCGGTACATCTTCTTGTTGACCTTCTGAGCGAAGTTACGCGGCTTTGCAGCAAACGTAACGCCACCACCGACAAAGATCGGTGCGCGGTAGTCGCCGTGACGAGCACCGCCGCCCTTCTGCTTCTTAAACTTCTTCGTGGTGCCGGACACTTCGGAGCGCGTGAGCTGCGCCTTGGTGCCTGCACGACCGGCATTGCGATAAGCAACAACAACTTGATGCACCAAGTCCTTGTTGAACTCGCGGCCGAAGACGGCGTCGTTAACCGACAGCGCCTTGCCATTGATAAGGGAAAGTTCCATCAGCTACTCCTTAACCCTTGCTGGTCGGACGGACGACCACATCGCCACCCGGCGCGCCAGGAACGGCGCCGCGAATAGCAATGAGACCGCGCTCTACGTCGACCTTGACCACCTCAAGGTTCTGAACGCTCAGAACCTCGGCGCCCATGTGGCCCGACATTTTCTTGCCCGGGAACACGCGACCCGGAGTCTGACGCTGACCGATAGAACCCGGCGAGCGGTGGCTCAACGAGTTACCGTGGGTTGCGTCACCCATGGTGAAGTTCCAACGCTTAATTGTGCCCTGGAAGCCCTTACCCTTGGTGACGCCTTGGACGTCAACAATCTGGCCGACTTCGAACACGTCTGCCTTGATTTCGCCGCCCACTTCGTAGGCGCCAAGATCTTTGGCTTCAACGCGGAACTCCCAAAGGCCACGACCCGGCGCCACTTTCGCCTTGGCGAAGTGACCACCTTCCGGCTTGTTCACCAACGAAGCGCGCTTGTCGCCCGTGGTGATCTGCACGGCGGTGTAACCGTCAGTCTCTACAGTCTTGATTTGGGTGATGCGATTCGGGGTGGCCTCAATCAACGTCACCGGAATGGACGAACCATCCGCAGTGAAGATACGGCTCATGCCCGCCTTGCGCCCAACGATACCGATGCTGTGCTTCATGATCGTGTACCTCAGGCCAGCTTGATCTGCACGTCCACGCCAGCGGCGAGTTCGAGCTTCATCAGGGCGTCAACGGTCTTATCGTTGGGGTCAACGATGTCCAGAACGCGCTTGTGGGTGCGGGTCTCGTACTGGTCACGCGCGTCTTTATCGACGTGCGGAGAAACGAGGACGGTGTAACGTTCGATCTTCGTCGGCAGCGGGATCGGGCCGCGCACTTGCGCGCCGGTCCGCTTGGCCGTCTCGACGATCTCACTCGCCGAACGATCGATGAGGCGATGATCGAACGCCTTCAATCGAATACGGATTTTCTGGTCCGCCATGGCCTGATTCCTAAGTTAAAAGAGCGACGGGCCGCACGCGGATGGCGCGAACCCCAAAAAAACATCGACAGAACCCGTGGGCTCTGCCGAGACTGGAAAGTATATGCGAGCTTTAAGCCAACGTCAACAACATTGGCTTAATGAACTACGCTTCCCTGTCCGGCGAATACGAAACGCATCCTTGCGCCTCTTTTCGCTTAGCTCCGCCCCGGCGTACCGGGGCGGAAATTCCGCGGTGTTACTTGATGATCTTGGCCACCACGCCAGCACCGACGGTGCGGCCGCCTTCGCGAATCGCGAAGCGCAGACCTTCATCCATCGCCACCGGGGCAATCAACGTCACCACCACCTTAATGT
>JAIXVL010000027.1 GCA_027483045.1 Lysobacteraceae bacterium | reverse complement strand
GTAGCCGGCCCGGATCAGGCGGTTCAGGCCCGGCTCCTCAAGGCCCAGATCTTCGAGGAACGCGGTTTTGTCGGCGTCTTCCAGATCGGCCAACTCGGCCTCGATCTTGGCGCACACGGCCACCACCGGAGCACCCTCTTTCGCCGCGAACTCGCGCAGGCGATCAAGGTGCGGGTTGTTCTCGAAGCCATCTTCCAGCACGTTGCCGACGTACATGGCCGGCTTGGCGGTCATCAGGCACAGGGGCTTGAGCAGGAGGCGGTCGTCGTCGGAGAGCCCGAAAGTGCGCGCCGATTTGCCTTCGTTGAGGTGCGGAAGCAGCTTCTCAAGCAGAGCCACGAGCTTTTGCGCATCCTTGTCACCGGCCCGAGCGCGCTTGCTCTCACGTTGAAGCGCTTTCTCGACCGCCGCCAGATCGGCCAGCGCCAATTCCGTGACGATGGTTTCGATGTCAGCGAGCGGATCGACCCTGCCGGACACGTGGATCACGTTGGCATCGTCGAAGCAGCGCACCACGTTCACGATGGCGTCGGTCTCGCGGATGTTCGCGAGGAACTGGTTGCCGAGCCCCTCGCCCTTGCTCGCACCAGCAACCAAGCCCGCGATATCGACGAACTCGACGATGGCCGGCTGAATCTTCTGCGGCTTCACGATGGCAGCGAGTTGATCGAGCCGCTTATCGGGAACTTCCACGATACCCACGTTGGGCTCGATGGTGCAGAACGGATAGTTCTCAGCCGCGATGCCCGCCTTGGTGAGCGCGTTAAAGAGCGTGGACTTGCCCACATTGGGAAGGCCAACGATGCCGCACTTGATACCCATGGGTGTTTCCTAGTCGCGCTTGGTGTGGAGGCGTTTCATCGCCTCATTGAAATCGCCAGCGAGCGCCAGAGGCAGCACGCGCAGCGCATCGTCGATGGCCAGCCGGATGGCGGCCTCGTCTTCCCGCCCTGGGCGACCGAGCACCCAAGGCGTGACTTTGTTCTTGTCGCCCGGATGGCCAATGCCAACCCGCAGGCGGTGGTACTTGCCGTGCCCCAACTGGGCCGCGATGTCGCGCAAGCCGTTCTGGCCACCATGCCCGCCATCGAACTTGAGGCGCGCCGTGCCCGGCTCAAGATCAAGCTCGTCATGCGCCACAAGGCACTGCTCCGGCTCGAACTTCCAGTAGCGCAGCGCAGCACTCACCGAGCGCCCCGACACATTCATGAAGGTGGTGGGCTTGAGCAGCCAAACGCTTTGGCCCGCAAGGTCAGCCTTGGCGATTTCGGCGTGAAGCTTCGAATCAATACCCCAGCGCGCATTGCTCTGCTCTGCCAAGGCGTCCACAAACCAAAACCCGGCGTTGTGCCGGGTTCGGTCGTATTCGGCACCGGGATTTCCCAGCCCGACAATGAGGCGCAAACCTGCCATCGTGCATTTCGCCATCGCGCCGGCGAATCACCGGCGCGAAGGCAAGCCCGATTACTTCTTCTTCGGCTTGGCGGGTGCAGCAGCTGCGGGAGCCGCAGCAGCCTTAGCCGACTTGGTCGAGGGCACTTCGGCAGCGGCCGGAGCAACGATCTCTTCCTCGGCAGCACGAGCGGCCTTGGCGATCACGACGGCGAGGTCGTGCTCTTTGCCCAGCTTCAGCTCAGGAATGGTCACGCCAGCCGGCAGCTTGAGCGCCGACAAGTGAACGATATCGCCAAGCTTCAGAGCCGACAGGTCGACTTCGATGAACTCCGGCAGATCCTTCGGCAAAGCCGAAACGGTGACGTCGTTCAGTTCGTGGGTGATGACCACGCCAGCCAGCTTGCCGGCGGGCGACACGTCCTGATTGATGAAGTGCAGAGGCACCTTGAAGCGTATCGGCGAGTTCTCGTCGATGCGCTGGAAATCGACGTGCATGACGATCTGCTTGTACGGATGGCGCTGCATGTCACGCAGCAGCACCTTCTGCACCTTGCCGTCGACGTCGAGGTCGAGGATCGAAGCGTAGAACCACTCGTTCTGCTGGGTCAGCCAGAGCTTCTCGTGGTTGAGTTGGACCGACTGCGGAGCCTGATTGGCGCCGTAGACAATCGCCGGGACCTGACCGGTCAGACGCAGGCGGCGGCTCGCACCCTTACCTTCGTCTTTTCGGCTGGTGGCGTTAATGATGTGAATAGCCATGATGTGTTGCCTTACTTGGAAGTAGACCGCCTCGCGGCGATTTGGACACTCCCCCGCGACCAGAGGAGTGGTGCAGCAGCCGCGCGTTCCCGAAGGCCCGAGCGGCGGATGTTCAGTCGACGTAGAGCTCGCTCACCGACTCGCCGAACGCAATGCGGCGAATGGTTTCGGCCAGCAATTGCGCGACGCTGAGCTGACGGATGCGCGGGCAAAGGCGCGCGGTCTCCGACAGCGGGATGGTGTCGGTCACCACCAACTCATCGAGCTGGCTGTTGGTGACATTGTTGATGGCCGCACCCGACAGCACCGGATGCGTGCAATAGGCCACGACCTTGCGCGCGCCATGATTCTTCAACGCAGCTGCCGCAGCACACAGGGTGCCCGCGGTATCAACGATGTCGTCCACGAGCACACAGGTCTTGTCGTTCACGTCGCCGATGATGTTCATCACCGTGGCCACGTTGGCGCGCGGACGGCGCTTGTCGATGATGGCGAGATCGGCATCATCGAGGCGCTTGGCGATGCTGCGCGCACGCACCACGCCACCGACGTCCGGCGACACCACGATGAGGTTTTCCGTGCCATGGCTGCGCCAGATGTCGGCGAGCAGCAGCGGCGAGGAATACACATTATCGACGGGAATATCGAAGAAGCCCTGGATCTGGTCAGCGTGCAGATCGACCGTGAGCAAGCGGTCGGTGCCCACCGCGCTGAACATTTTTGCGGCGACTTTCGCGGTGATCGGCACGCGCGCAGAACGCGGGCGGCGATCTTGGCGCGCATAACCAAAGTACGGCACCACGGCGGTCACGCTGGACACCGAAGCGCGCTTCAGCGCATCGACGAGGACCAGCAGTTCCATCAGGTTTTCAGCGGTCGGTGCCGACGTGGGCTGCAGGACAAACACTTCCTGGCCGCGCACGTTTTCTTCGATCTCGACCTGCACTTCGCCGTCGGAAAACCGGCTGACCAGCGCCTTGCCAAGCGGCACGCCCAACTCGCGACAGACGGAGAGCGCCAGCGGGCGGTTCGCATTGCCGGTGAACAGCAGCAGATTTTGCTTGCGCATGCGCGTGGTTCCGAGTGCTTGCTACCGGACAGAGGAGAATTGGCTGGGGCGGTAGGATTCGAACCTACGAAATGCCGGGATCAAAACCCGGTGCCTTAGGCCTCTTGGCGACGCCCCAACGAATTCAAAAAACTCACGCGAGACTTCTCGCGCACCGCGAGCTAGCGCAGGCTGCCCAGACTGGCCAAAAGCGGCGAGCGGTCAACCCCACTGCAAGCCCAGCACGCCCAACCTTCGCTCGACAGCTGCTGCTGTGCGGCTTGGGCTTCGGCGAGCGAGGGCATCGGAACGAAGCAGCCGCCACCTGTGCCGGTAAGCCGCGCTTCTCCCCAAGCCCCCAGACGATCCAGCAGCGTCGACACGAGTGGCGCACGTTGGCGCAGCACCGGCTCGAAGGCGTTGCCGAGGAGCATCCCGGAAAGGAAGTCGGCGATTGTAGCGGGCGCAGCATCGCGTATCAAATCAGCGGCTTGAAAAAGTTCAGCCGTGGGCACCGAAACCCCGGAATCGGCCACCAGGTAGGCCTTCGGACCAAGGGCGACAGGCTGAAGCGCCTCGCCAACACCTTCGGCCCAAGCCGTCTGGCCCCGCACGAAGACCGGCACATCCGCACCCAACGCGAGCCCCAAATGCGCCAAGCGCTCTGTCCCCAGCTCAGCCGCCCAAAGATGATCCAAGGCGCGAAGCACGGTCGCTGCGTCGGAAGAGCCGCCACCGAATCCACCGCCCACCGGAATGCGCTTTTCGATGCAGATATCTGCACCTTGCTGGTTTTTTAATTCATTTTGTAGGATTTTCGCGGCCCGAACCACGAGGTCCTGATCAGCAATAGGTGCGTAGCTCGCAGCCCCATGGCGCAGCACCTGACCGTCCGAGCGCGGCCGAAGCCAGACGGTGTCACCCCAATCCAGCAGCTGAAACACGGTTTGCAGGGCGTGGTAGCCGTCTGACCGCTTTCCGGTGATGTGAAGGAACAGATTCAGCTTTGCCGGCGCCGGGAAATCGCGCCAGCCTTCAACCCGGCGCTGCTCCTCGGAGAGCATTTCCACGTTGGTCACAGTGCTTGGCCCCATTCCGAAACCACTACCCGAACCGAAGCGCCGTCGCGCTGGGCAAAGATGCGCCTCGGCAGGGGCGGCTCACCGGGCATCCAATCGGGGAAGCGCAGCACCCAGCCCGATTGCTCCCAACCGAGCGGCAGGCCTTCCGCGTTGACCTGAAGCGCTGCCGCCCCGGCTGCTCCGCGCGCACCCCGCACCCACGCGGGCAGATGGCGAACCGGGAGCGTCCATCCGGTGGCTTCCCACAGAAGCAATTCGGGGTCATCAGAGCTTCGCGGACCGCCTTCCAAGCCACTCAACTCAGCATGCTCAGGGTTGCCCTCCAAGCGCCAAGTCCGGCCCGTAATGGGCGCGCGCAGTTCGATTCGGAACCGGTCGCCGCGCTGCAGCCAGTCAATCTGCACCGTCGCGGAGTCCTTGCCGTTCGAGAACGCCGCCCTGCCGCTCAGATGCCAATCGGGCTGCTCGGCGAGCATCGCTTCACGCGCTGACTGGGCCGCGTAGGCTTCGGAGTCGCTGGGCAAATCGACGGCCGCCGCCGTGGTTTGGACCTCGCGTGCTGGCTTTTGCAGCGGCCCGGTGGCGCAGCCCGCGAGCGCAAGCACCAGCGCGACAAGAACAAGATGGCGGGGCTTCATGGGGAGTACCGCCGCAGGGTATCGGTCAACACGGGATCGGAAGGATCGAGTGCGCGCCCTTCCGCCCACGCGGCGCGAGCTTCTGCCTGTCGCCCGAGCAACCACAGGGCTTCGCCCAAGGCTGCCGCCGTTGGAGCACCCGGCTCGCGCGCCCAGGCATTGGCCAGAATCGGCTGCGCCTCGGCTGGGCGTTGGCGAGCGAGCAGCAAGCTGCCTAGAGCGCGCAGCGCCGGGGCGAAATCAGCATCGCGGGCAATCACAGCGCGAAGGTCCGCCTCCGCTTCCGCAAAAGCACCGCTGTTGCGCTCAAGTCGAGCTCGCGCCACGCGCAGCACGGGATCGTCTTCCAGTACGGAGAGGCCTCGAGTCAACACGCGCTCTGCTTCGGGGCGCTGCTTTCGTGCTTCCAACTGATCGGCTTCCAGCACAAACGCATCGCGGCGCACCGTGCCGTCCACGGCATCATCCTGCTGCAAGGCTTGAAGCAACGTACCGGCTTCGTTGTGGCGGCCCTGACGCGCCAAGACCACGCCCAAGCGAAGCCGCGCCCGATCGCCAGCCTCGCCCAAGGTGATTCCCCGGTACCAACGCTCCGCTGCAGGCCAATCCTGAAGCCGCTCGGCCAGCTCACCCAAGAGCATGGGCAGCGCCGGCTCGGTATTGGAAAGCGCCAGGGCCTGCGCTTCGGTGTAGAGCAGGCGCAAGCCGTCCAGCTTGCCCGCGCGAGTGAGCCAAGTGGCTCGCAAGCTGAGCGTTCGCGCGCTCTGCGGGCCGACCGCGACGGCGCGAGCTGCGGCCTCTGGATCACCGAGCACAGCCAAGGCCTCTGCAGCGATTTGCCGCTGCTCGGCAGAGATCTGGGGGTTATTCAGGACCAAGCGCACTTCGGCCCGCGCAGCTTCTCGCCGACCCGCCTGGCTAAGCCGCTCGGCGCGAAGCAAGCCGGCGCGCGGATCAGCCGGAAAGCGTGACACCAGACCATCAACCCATGCCCCTGACAGCGAGCGATCACCCAAGCGCTGAGCGGCGCCTGCCATGGCCAGCCACGCATCGATGCGTTGCGGAAACTCAGCGGCTGCAAGCAAGCCGCGCAACACTGCACGCGCCATGACACCCCCGTCGAGATAAGCAAGGCCCAAAGCGTTGGTCACGTCCGCCGTGTGCTCTGGCTGCACCAACAGGCGCAAGGCCGCCTGCTGGGCCAGCTCGTCTTCGCCCTGAGCGATGTGGAAGCGCAGTGCCAGCGCATCGCGGCGCGGCGAGCGGATTTCCAAGGTCTGCCAGCGCAAAAGCGCGACCTGAGCCTTCTGTGCGTCGGCAGCGATCAGAGCCGATTCCAAGGCTTGAGCGGCTAAGCCCGGATCATTGGACGCGTCGGCCGCGGCCAAAGCGAATGCAGCCGCAGCACTCACATCACCCGACTGCCGCGCGAATTCGGTGGCGAGCAAGGCCTCAAGAAGCGGTGCGGAAACAGGGGGAGCAGCATTCGCGACCGGCGAGGACAGCACAGCGGCCAGCAGTGCAAGGGGGCTCCAACGGCGGCAATTCATCGTGACTCCAAAGCGGGCCGCTAGAATACCGCCTCAGCCTGCACCGTAGCCCACATGCCCCTGATCGTCCTTGGAGTGAATCACCAGACCGCGCCCGTTGATGTGCGCGAGAAAGTGGCCGTGGGCGACGCTGAGCTGGCGGCACGGCTGCAGGCCTTGCAGAACGTGGAGGGCGTTGAGGAAGCCGCGCTCGTTTCCACCTGCAATCGCACCGAGATTTACGCGCAAGTGCGCGACGGCAGCGAATCGGTGGTGATGGATTGGCTGGCGCACAGCAATGGCTTGGCGCCTGACGCTCTGGCGACCTACCTGTACCGCCACGATGGCGATGCGGCCGTGCGCCACCTGTTTCGTGTGGCCACTGGCTTGGATTCATTGGTCTTGGGTGAGCCGCAGATTCTTGGCCAGGTCAAAGAAGCTTGGCAGCACGCGCGTGCCGCGGGCAGCTTGCGTACGCCGCTTGATCGCCTGTTCCAACAAAGTTTTGCGGTGGCCAAGCGGGTTCGCACAGACACACAGATTGGCGCGCATCCGGTTTCGGTGGCTTATGCCGGCGTTCGTTTGGTGCGCCAAGTGTTCGCTGAACTCGACCGAGCCACCGTGCTGTTAATCGGCGCGGGCGACACGATCGAGCTGGCTGCCAAGCATCTGGTGAACGCCGAAGCGAAGCGACTGCTCATCGCGAATCGCACGCTCGAGCACGCGCAGGCCTTGGCTTCACGCGTGGGCGGCTATGCCCTGCCGCTGTCGGAGTTGGCGCGGCATTTGCCAGAAGCCGACGTGGTGATCTCCGCCACTGCAGCACGCGAGCCGATTCTTTTGGCCGCCACGGTGCGCGATGCACTGAAGGCGCGTCGGCAGCGGCCGATGTTCATGCTCGATCTGGCTGTGCCGCGTGACATTGCTGCCGATGTGGCCAAGCTGCCTAACGTCTATCTGTACACGGTGGATGACCTCGACCAGGTCATCAGCGAAAGCAAAGCCTCACGCCAAGTCGCCGCTGAGCAGGCGGGCGCGATCATTGATTTGGCCGTCGAGCACTTCATGGCGTGGTGGCGGGCGCAAGGTCAGCAGGACAGCCTGCGAGCGCTGCGCCAGAGCGCTGAACGTGCGAAGACGGAAGCTCTGGCCAAAGCACGAGAGCGCATTGCCGCGGGCGAAAGCATCGATTCCGTGATGGAGCGCTTGGCCCATCAGCTCACCAATCAACTGCTGCATGCGCCCTCATCGGCGCTGCGACAAGCCGCTCTGGAAGGCGATGCCGTGACTCTGGCCGCCGCCGCCAAGATCTTCATGGCGAATGACAGCAGCGCGCCTCCCAGAGACGACGCATGAGTCCCGGACTTCGTCGCAAATTGCTTGCGCTCGCGGAGCGCCACGAGGAAGTCGGTCGTTTGTTGGCCGAGCCCGGCGTGGTGGCCGATAACAAACGCTTCCAAGCGCTTTCGAAGGAATACGCCGCCTTGGCTCCGGTGGCCAATGCCTTGGCCCGCGAAGCTGTGCTTCAAGCCGATCTCAGTGGCGCAGAAGCCCTGCTTGCAGACCCCGACATGCGCGAAATGGCGGCGGAAGAGCTACCGGCGATTCGCGCACAACTCGACGCTCTCGATGATGAGTTGGTGCTGCTGTTGATCCCCAAAGATCCGCGCGACGAAGGCAACGTGTTCCTGGAAATTCGCGCGGGCACCGGCGGCGATGAGGCGGCCATTTTTGCCGGCGACCTTTACCGGATGTATGCGCGCTTTGCCGAGCGCCAAGGTTGGCGCATCGAAGTGCAGAGCGCGAACCATGGCGAGCACGGCGGCTACAAGGAAATCGTGGCGCGTATCGAAGGGCGCGGGGTGTTCTCGCGCTTGAAGTTTGAGTCCGGCACGCACCGTGTGCAGCGCGTTCCAGCCACCGAGGCGCAAGGTCGTATCCACACCTCGGCCGCGACGGTGGCGATTCTTCCTGAAGTCGATGACGTGGCTGAAGTTGTCATCAACCCCGCTGATTTGAAGGTCGATACCTTCCGCAGTTCGGGCGCCGGCGGCCAGCACGTCAACAAGACGGAGTCCGCCATTCGCATCACGCATGTGCCCAGCGGCCTGGTGGTGGAGTGCCAAACCGAGCGCAGCCAGCACGCCAATCGCGATCGCGCCATGCAACGACTGAAGGCGGCGCTTTACGACCAGCAAGTGGCCGCACAACAAGCCGCCACCGCCGAGTCGCGGCGCTTGCAGGTGGGCAGCGGTGATCGCAGCCAGCGCGTGCGCACCTACAGCTTTCCGCAAGGGCGCATCACCGATCACCGCGTGGAAGGCCTAACGCTTTACTCGCTGCCACAGGTGATGGAAGGCGACTTAAGTGAACTGGTTCAGCGCCTGGCCCAAGAAGCACAGGCTGATGAGCTGAAACTGCTGACTGACGCGGCCTAAGCGTCCGCCACTGGCGGGCTTGACGCCCTCGGCCTAGAGTCGGCCCATGGCGAAAGCAAAGGCGGCGGCCGCACGCGAAAAGCTCAAGAAGAAAGAGTACGCCGAGCGCCTCGCGCCGTTGCAGCTTGCGCTTAACGATGTGGAGCGTTGGGTGGCAGCCACCGGGCAACGCGTATTGGTGCGGATCGAGGGGCGCGACACGGCAGGAAAAGGCGGCGTCATTCATGCGCTTTCCGAAACGCTCAATCCGCGCCACTGCCGCGTGGTGGCTCTGAACAAGCCGAGTGAGCGCGAACGCAGCGAGTGGTACTTCC
>JAIXVL010000031.1 GCA_027483045.1 Lysobacteraceae bacterium | reverse complement strand
AGCTTTAAGGTGTACCGCTGGAGTCCAGACGACGGAAAAAATCCAAGCGTGGACACCTACGACATCGACCTCGATAGCTGCGGTCCGATGGTTCTGGATGCGCTGATCAAGATCAAGAACGAGATCGACCCGACGCTCACGTTCCGTCGCTCCTGTCGTGAAGGCATTTGCGGTTCGTGCGCGATGAACATCGACGGCACGAATACGCTGGCCTGCACGAAGTCGATCGATGAGTGCGGCAAGAAAGAAGTGCCGATTTATCCCTTGCCGCACATGCCTGTGATCAAGGATTTGGTGCCGGATCTGACGCATTTCTACGCACAGTACGCGTCGATCAAGCCCTGGTTGCGCACGCAAAGCCCGGCACCTGCGAGCCGCGAGCGTCTGCAAAGCCCGGAAGATCGCAAGAAGCTCGACGGTCTTTACGAGTGCATTCTGTGCGCTTGCTGCAGCACCTCGTGCCCCAGCTATTGGTGGAATGGCGATCGCTACTTGGGTCCTGCTGTGTTGCTTCAGGCCTATCGCTGGATCGTGGACTCGCGCGATGAGGACACGGGCGCCCGCTTGGACGATCTTGAAGACCCCTTCAAGTTGTATCGCTGCCACACCATCATGAATTGCGCCCGCACCTGCCCGAAGGGTTTGAACCCCGCGAAGGCGATTGCGGAAATCAAGAAGCTGATGATGCTGCGCCGGGGCGCCTAAGTCATGAACCACGCAAGCGCTTGGCTCTGGCCCATGCTGGGGATGGTGGCTGTGGTTTTTGCGGTGTGGCTGCGTTTGTACCAAACGCGACTTGGTGAAATGCAGCGTCGGCGGATTCATCCGCAATCGGTGGCCTCGGCGAAAGCGATGATCGAGGCCATCGAAGACGGTCGTGCGGCCGATAACTTCAAGAATCTTTTTGAATTGCCGGTGCTGTTCTTTGCCGCGTGCTTGGCAGCCATGTTCACTGGCGTGGATTCCCCAGTGGCGCTGGGTTTGGCGTGGGCATTCGTTGCGCTTCGCGCGCTTCACTCGTTTATTGCCTGCACCTACAACAAAGTGATGCACCGTTTTCAGGCGTATGTCCTCGGCGGCTTCGCATTGTTTGGACTTTGGGCGTGGCTCGGTTGGTCTTGGGCGCAGGCCGCTTGAGTCGGTACAACGCCTCGTGACGGGTGCCATCGATTCCATTGAGATCAAACGCCTGCGCTGGCGTTGCCGGCGTGGCATGCGTGAGCTGGACCAATTGATGGAGCGTTGGCTTGATCGCGCGTTCGCGACTTCTTCTGATGCCGATCGTGCACTTTTCCTAAAGCTGCTCGACACCGAAGACGACATGCTGTGGCGCTGGTGCATGGGCCGAGAGCGCCCGGAGGACCCCGCGCTTGCAGGATTTGTTGATCGAGTACTCCAGCTCCCGCCTTGAGTGGCGCCCGTCCCCCATGGGCACGACGCTGATGCTTTTTGCGTTTGTCGCTGCTGGCGCGGCACTGGGCTTATCGCGTCTTGGCGGGGGATTCGGGACGGGTTTTGCCGGTTGGTGCTTTCTGCTGGTGGGAGCGAGTTTTGGAGCCTTCTTTGCAGCACGCGAGTGGCGCAGTTCACCTCTGACGGTGTTCCTGCTGGCGAAGGGCGATGTCCTGGTGGTCGATGGCTTCGGTGAGGTCTTGGCCGAGGGTAGAGCGTCTTTGCATGAACAGTGGCCAGTGTTCGTGCTGCGTTTCCCGTCGCGGACTCACGCTGTGGTCTTCTGGCCAGATACCCTGTCGTCCTGCGGGCGTCGACAGCTAAGGCTTTGGGCGCGGGCGGCGCCGCCGGCGTCGGCTTTACCGCTTCACTGGACGGGTTAGGCATGTTTCAACCGCTATCACTGGCCATTGGCTTGCGTTATCTCCGCGCCAAGCGCCGCAATCGATTCATCAGCTTTATCTCTGCTGCTTCCATTCTCGGCATCATCGTGGGTGTCATCGCTCTCATCACTACCATCGCTGTGATGAGTGGTTTTCAGCGTGAGATCCGAGACCGTCTCTTGGGCTCGGTGGCGCATGTCACGGTGGAAGGCGCCATGGGCCCCTTGGTCGACTGGCAGCCTGTGATTGATATCGCGAAATCCGACCCCCGCGTGGTGGGTGCTGCGCCCTATGTGCGCCGCGAGGGTTTGCTGACCGGTGCGCGCACCAATGCCGCTTTGGTGATGGGCGTTGAGCCTGACAGTGAGGCCACCGTCTCCGAGTTGTCCAAGCGCATGCGCGAAGGCCGGCTAGAAGACCTGCGCGATGGTGAGTTCGGCATTCTTCTCGGCGATCAACTCGCCCTGATGCTCGGTGTCCGCGTTGGTGATCGCATCAACGTGACCTTGAACGAGTTCACCAGCACACCGATGGGTGCCATGCCGCGCTCAAAACGGTTCACCGTGGTGGGCGTGTTCTCGATGGGCGAACACACCGCCGATAGCAGCTTTGCCTTTGTGTCCTTGGGCGATGCACAGCGCATGCTTCGCTTAGGTAGTGGTGTGAGCGGCGTGCGCATCAAGTTGGCCGACCTCTGGAGAGCAGGCGAGGTATCCACAGAGTTAGGGCAACGCTTGGATGTTGGGGTGCAGGTCAGCGATTGGATGCGCGACAACCGCAACTTCTTCAGTGCGCTCAGCATGGAACGCACGGTGATGTTCATTTTGCTCTCGCTGGTCATCGCGATTGCCGCGTTCAACTTGGTGTCGTCGCTGGTCATGCTGGTGCAGGACAAGCAGGCGGATATCGCCATCTTGCGCACCTTGGGGCTTTCGCCTGGGCAGGTCATGGCGGTTTTTATCGTGCAAGGCAGCGTGATCGGTGTGGTGGGGACAGCCGTTGGCGTGGTGGGGGGCGTTCTGCTTAGCCTCAACTTGAGCACTTTGGTGGGGGCGATCGAATCCGTCACCGGCCGCGAACTCATGCCTTCCGACGTCTACTACATCAGTGGCGTGCCCACGGCGGTCTACCCATCGGACGTGATTCAAGTGGCGCTAGTCGCGTTGAGCTTGAGCTTCCTGGCCACGCTTTATCCCGCGTGGCGGGCTTCGCGTACCGACCCTGCCAGCGCACTGCGTTATGAGTAAGCCCATGAATCCCGTCATCGAATGCCGCGGTCTTTCGAAGACCTACAAAGAAGGCTCGTTGGAAACCCCCGTTTTTCGTGCCCTCGATCTTTCGGTTGCGCGCGGTGAGTCGGTGGCCATCATCGGCGCCTCCGGTGCCGGTAAGAGCACCTTGCTGCACTTGCTTGGCGGCTTGGACACACCGACAACGGGCGAAGTCTTGGTCGACGGCCAGTCCATGGGTGCGTTGGGAGAAGCTGAGCGCGGACATCTTCGGAATCGTGCGCTTGGTTTCGTGTATCAGTTTCACCACTTGCTGCCCGAGTTCACGGCGCTCGAGAACGTGATGCTCCCGCTCCTCGTGCGTGGCGATGCGGTCGCGGCCGCGCGTGGCCCAGCTCAAGCCTTGCTTGAACGCGTGGGTTTGGGCCATCGCTTGGGACATAAGCCAGGCGAGCTCTCGGGCGGGGAGCGCCAGCGCTGCGCCGTGGCCAGAGCGCTCGTGGCCAACCCCGCTTGCGTGTTGGGTGATGAGCCGACGGGCAATCTTGATGAGCATTCGGCAGCGGTGGTGTTCGACTTGCTGCTCTCGCTGAACAAGGCGCAGGGCACCAGCTTGGTGCTCGTTACTCACGATCGTCGCTTGGCTCGCCGCTTGGACCGCGTCCTAGAGCTCACGGGTGGGCGCCTGCAGCCCTGGGTGCCCGACTAGGCCATGAGCATCGGGCATGGACGCCCATCGCTAAGGTTCACGGTGCTTCCCGCGTGCAGCTTGTGCGCGGGTGTTGTCGCGCAGTTGCTGATGCCTTGGCTGCTGCCATGGTCGGCCAGTGTTGCCTTGCTGATCGGAGCATTGATCGTAGGCAGTGCTGCGCTGGTATGGCGCAATCAGCGTGCGCTGCCGGTGGCTGCCTTTTTCTTCGGCATTGCACTGTGCGCGTGGCACGGGCATGACGCCTTGGATCAACGATTGCCGTCCTCCATGGTCGATCGCATGGTGACGGTGCAGGGCCGCGTTGACGGCCTGCCGGAATCAAAGTCGACGGGCGTCCGGTTCATTCTCGACGTGGACTCGGTCCTCGAAAGCACCCCGGAAGTAAGTCGTGCGCTCATGGGGCGCCGCCTGCAAGTCCACTGGTGGCGCGGGGGGCAGGGCATGCGGCCCGGTGAACGTTGGCAGCTTCGACTTCGGCTTCGCGAGACGCGCCCTTCCACCAACCCCGGTTCGCCCGATCGGGCTGCACTTTTGCTTCGGTCGGGTCTGGATGGCGAGGCGCATGTCGACACACGCACGCGTGCGGTGCGCTTGGGTACCGCGGAAGGTGTGGATGCCCTGCGTGATGCGGTGAGCGCGCGTGTCGATCAGTCTGTTGCACGTGTCGATGCTGCCGGGTTTGTGAAGGCGCTCGCCGTCGGCGATACCCGCGGCATCAGCGATAGCGATTGGGCCGATCTACGTCGATTCGGGCTCACGCATCTCATCGCGATTTCTGGCTTCCATGTTGGCTTGGTCGCGGGCTTGGGCGTTGTAATGGTGCGTGCGGGCTGGTGGTTCTTTCCGGGCTTGGGCCGGCACATGCCGCGTCCACAGGCCGCGGCCATCGCAGCGCTTCTGGTCGCGCTGGCCTATGCTGCTCTGGCGGGATTCAGTCTTCCTACGGTGCGCACGGTGCTGATGATTGCCGTGGTTGCCGCTCTGCGTTGGGCGCGGGTAGCGACGAGCACATCGCAAACCTTGATCGTGGCGGTCACCGTGATTGCGCTGGTTGATCCGCTCGCTTTGATGGCGCCGGGCTTTTGGCTTTCCGCCTGTGGAGTGGCGGTGTTGATGTGGTCGATTCCCGGAGCAAGCTCGGCATGGGACTGGCGTGTGTTCCTGAAGGCGCAATGGGTCGCTTCCTTAGGACTACTGCCCATCTCGGCATTTTTCTTTTCGCAGGTGCCCGTGCTGGGGCCCGTGGCGAACTTGGTGGGCATTCCCTGGATCAGCTTGGTGGTCGTGCCGCTCAGTCTCGCGGGCGTGCTTCTCGATCCGATCTCTCACACCGCGGGCGCTTGGGCATGGCTACTCGCTGCGGGGGCCATGGACCTGCTGTGGTCTGGCCTGCTCGCGCTGCCTGAGGCTTGGAGCACGTTGATCTGGACGCCCAGCTCCGGTGTGGCCGGATGGGTACTGGCCTTCGCCGGCGTCGCCATAGTGCTGCTGCCGTCAGGCTTGCCTTGGCGTTGGTTGGGGCTTCTTCTGCTCACACCTCTCTTGATTCCAAGCAGTACGCGGCCTGAGCGCGGCGAACTGCTTGTGCGGGTATTCGATTTGCCACAAGGCGAAGCGCTGCTAGTGCAAACAGCCACGCGCAATGTGCTGATCGGCGCAGGACCGGAAGGGCAATCAGGTGACCCACTGGTGGGGCCCTTGCTGATGGCCAGCGGCGTGGACCAACTTGATTTGCTTGTGGTCGCTCGCCGGGCCGCAGGACACGCGGGGGCGTCTCGGTCTGTCGTTCAGGCGTTTTCGCCTCGTGAGGTGTGGCTTCGCCCCTCGAAGCGACAGGGCGCTGACACATGCGCCAAGGGCCAGCGCTGGGAAGCCGATGGCGTGGTGCTGGAAGTCTTGCATCCTGCGGCGGACACGCCGCTAGAAGGCAATGATGCGGACTGCGTGATGCGGCTTTCCAACGCAAACAGTGCGTTCCTCTTGGCCGCAGATAGCGGTCGCTGGATTGCTGCTCGGGTCGTGCGCGAGGCGCAGCACTTGATGCAGCCGCAATGGATTATCTCTGGCCCCGGTGGCGCCGCAGATTGGTCAGCGGCCTTTCCAAAAGCTCGTTCGACGGTGACTCGGCGACCTGGGCCGACTGCGGAGAAACGCCTTCCCGAGGGCACGCTCCGCCCCGACCAGAAGGGCGCCATTAGCCTGACCATGACCTCGGATGGGCGGGTAGCGTGGCAGGGCTGGCGTTCGCGTCAATCGCACTGGTGGGACGGCAACTCGCCCTGACCGGCTATGCTGTTGCCTCCCTCTATGGAGCGCACAGCAATGCTGGAACTGGTTATCGCCGGCGGTTGGGTCATGGTGCCGATCCTTCTTTTGGCGATCGCGTCGCTGGGTATCTGTATCGAGCGCCTTTGGACCTTGCGGCGGCGCGAGGTGTTGCCTGTGGGCCTGGGTGAGGAAGTGCGCCAATGGGCACGGGGTCGCCAACTCGATCCAAAACACATTGAGGTGCTTCGCGCGAATTCGGCACTGGGTGCATTGCTGGCTGCCGCTTTGGATGTGCGCCATCGCTCGCGTGAGCTCATCAAGGAGCGCGTCGAAGACGTGGGTCGCCACGTCCTGCACGATTTGGAGCGTTTCCTTCCGACGCTGGGAACCATTGCCGCGGTGTCCCCACTTCTCGGGCTTCTTGGCACCGTGTTCGGCATGATCACCATGTTCTTGGGCATTCTCGACGCGGGCGTGGGCGATGCCAATCGGCTCGCCGGTGGCATTGGGCAGGCGCTCATCTCCACGGCAGCGGGTTTGCTGGTCGCGATTCCGTCTCTTGTCATGCACCGTTACTTCCGTGCTCGTGTTGCGGGCTTCGTTGTCGATATGGAGAAAGAAGCCATCGCCTTGGTCGACGCGATTGATGAGCATGCGGTCGCCGGCCGCGCCAAAGGCAAGGGAGCCCAAGCGTGAGGTTGTCGCAGAGTCGCGATAACGACGAGCCGGAGATCAATCTGATCTCACTCATCGACGTGATCTTTTGCATCATCATTTTCTTGGTCGTCACCACCACGTTTGATGTGCGTACTGCGTTGCGACTTCAGCTTCCTTCGGCAGAGGGCGCGACCGTTGAGGCCTCGGACCAGCCCATGACCGTGGTGGTCGATGCCGAGGGGCGCATCTATCTCGGTACCCAAGAGCTTCCTCGCGATGATCGCGCTGCAATGATTGCGGCGCTCTCGCGTGTCGAGGGCGACAAGGCCGAACGCCGCGTGGTGCTTCGCGCCGACGCGCGGGCGCGAACGCAAGCGGTCGTGACTGCAATGGATGCCTTGGGGCAGGCGGGCTACCGCCGAATCTCGATTGCGACGTCGCCGGAGCCAGAGAAGTGAGTGCTACGGATTCACCTGAAATCTCGAGTTGGGTGACGTACCGGCGCTTGCTGGGTTGGTCGGCACGCTACAAGTCGCTATTGGCCTTGGCAGGCGTTGGGATGTTCATCGAAGCCGGTGCTGCAGCCGCGTTCACTTGGCTGATGCAGCCCATGATCGATGACACCTTGGTCGCGACCACCGCCGAGGCGCGCTGGACACTTCCGGTCGTCATCGTCCTGCTGTTTGTTGTGCGTGGCGCCGCAACGTTCGCGACCGATTACGGCATGGCAAGAGCCGGGCGCGGCGTGGTTCGTGATCTGCGCGTGGCGGTGCTTTCCAAAATGCTGCGCTTGCCCAGCGCGAGGTTCGATCGTGAGCCCGTGGCTTCGATGGTCTCGCGCTTGAACTACGACACCGAGCAGGTGGCCCAGGCCAGCAGCGATGCTCTCAAGATCCTGCTCACCGATACGCTGACTGTGATCGGCCTGGTCGGTGTGATGCTTTGGTACAGCCCCGCGGTGACGGCGGCGATTGCGGTGGTGGTGCCCTTGATCGCGGTGATTGCTGCGTACGTGTCTCGCCGTTATCGCCGCTTGAATCGGCATATCCAAGAGGGCGTTGCCGAACTCGCCAGCGGAGCCGAAGAAATCGTGTCGGGCCAGCAGGACATCAAGGTATACGGTCGCCAAGAATCGGAGGTGGCGCGCTATCGCGTGCTTGCGAATCGCAATCTGGCCTTGAACTTGAAGGTGGAAACAACGCGCGCGGGCGCCTCCTCGGTGATTCAACTGCTGGCGGCGGTCGCTCTTGCGGTGCTGCTGCTGGTCGCCGGTATCGAGGCGTCGAAAGGCCAGCTTACTCCCGGCGATTTCGTCGCCATCATGACGGCGATGATGGCCTTGATTCCTTCGCTTAAGCGCTTGGCCAATGTGCAGGCCTTGGTGCAGCGCGGAGTCTCTGCGTCGGTGCGTCTGTTTGGCCTTCTTGATGAGGCAGAAGAAGCGGATCTCGGCACGCATGCGCCGGCACGTGCGCGTGGTTTGATCGAGTTTCGCGACGTCGGTTTGCGCTACGACGGTGCGGAAACGCAAGCCTTGCAAGGCGTCGGGTTCAGCGCTTCTCCGGGCACTGTCACGGCGATCGTGGGGCGTTCGGGCAGCGGCAAGACCACGCTCGCCCGGTTATTGCCGCGGTTTTATGAGCCGGGCTCTGGGCGCATCACTCTGGATGGCAAAGACCTGTCGGAGTGGTCGTTGCGTGCCTTGCGCCGGCAGATTGCACTCGTTGGCCAGAAGGTGATGCTGTTCGACGATACCGTGGCCGCCAACATTGCTTACGGCG
The DNA here is from genome assembly GCA_027483045.1 of Lysobacteraceae bacterium. Lineage (GTDB taxonomy): Bacteria > Pseudomonadota > Gammaproteobacteria > Xanthomonadales > Xanthomonadaceae > Silanimonas. The sequence goes on along the minus strand of JAIXVL010000031.1, from coordinate 1,268 downwards.
CGGGTGAAGTCGTGGACGACACCGCCATTCGCGCTGCGGCAGATGCGGCCAATGCCAGTGAATTCATTGATCGCTTGCCCGAAGGCATGAAGACGCGCATCGGCGAGAACGGCAATCGCTTGTCGGGTGGTCAGCGTCAACGCATCGCCATTGCACGCGCGGTCCTGAAGGATGCGCCGGTGCTGGTGCTGGATGAGGCGACCGCCGCGCTGGATAACGAATCGGAGCGTTTGGTTCAGGCGGCCTTGGATCGGCTGATTCCACACCGAACCACCTTGGTGATCGCCCACCGTCTTTCCACCATTGAGCGTGCTGATCAGGTGCTGGTCATGGATCATGGGCGCATCGTGGAGGCAGGCACCCACGTGCAGCTCCTGGCGCAAGGCGGGCTGTATGCCCAATTGCATCGCGCACAGTTTCGGGATGCGGTGGCGGGGTGAGCGCGGCAGTGGAACGCTGGCTGATGGCCCGTTGGTTTGGCGGCATTGCCCCGAACCTCGTTCTGCGGGCGCTTTCTGGCGTGTACGGGCAGTTGATGCGCCTGAGGCGCACGCTCTATCGCCGCGGTGTTCTTTCTCAACACCGCTTCGATGTGCCCGTTATCGTCGTGGGTAACCGAACCGTGGGCGGTGCGGGGAAAACGCCGGTCGTCATTGCGCTGGTGTCACATCTTCAAGCGCGAGGCATCCGTGTCGGTGTGGTGTCGCGGGGCTACGGGCGCAAACACAAAAAAGCCATTAGTGTTTCGGCAAACACCTTGCCCGATCATTGCGGGGACGAACCGCTGTTGATTCACCTCAGCACCGGTGCGCCCGTGGAAGTCGATACTGATCGCGTTGCCGCGGCGCGCCGATTGATCGCAAGTGGCTGTGCGGTGATCCTTTCCGATGATGGTTTGCAGCACCTTCGCTTGGGGCGCTCGTTGGAGATTGAAGTGCAGGATTCTCGTGGCCATGGCAACGGAAGGGTTCTCCCTGCGGGGCCGCTGCGGGAGCCGGTTCCGGAGTCCAGCGTCACGGAGCGTCTGGTGCACGGACGAGCCGCAAAGGCTGGCGAAGTGGGTGTTCTTTTCGAACTTCAGAAAGCGCGCCGCCTCGTGGATGGCCTTGAGCAGCCACTTGCCGAGTTTCGCGGTGCGCCCGTAGACGCGGTGGCAGGCATTGGTGATCCGCAGCGTTTCTTCGAAGCCTTGCGCGCGAATGGGTTGACGCTGCGCCCACATGCCTTTCCCGACCACCATGGTTTTGTTGCCGCCGATCTAAGCCCTT